>CAYUMA010000878.1:0-35771 GCA_964445675.1 uncultured Pseudomonadales bacterium
CGCCGTGGTTCCGTCGATCTGGCACGAGGCCTTTGGTTATGTCGTCCTCGAGGCGATGGCAGCGAACTGCCCTGTCATCGCGTCCGACATCGGTGGAATTCCGGAGATCATCCGCGACGGCAAGGACGGAGTGCTGGTCGCTCCCGACGATGCCGATGTGCTTGCGCAAGCCTTGGTGCGTCTCTGGAACGCACCGGATCAACGCGCGAAGTTGGTCGCCTCCGCGCTGACGCGGGTTGACGGGATTTTTTCTCTCGATCAGGTGGTTGCCGACTATTGGGCTGAGTATGACCGCGCATTCGCCGTGTCCAAATCGGGTCCGGGTAGACCAGGCGCCCCCGCGCGTACCCAATCGCCCCAACGATCCAGTAAAGGCGCACCGGTGCGGCGAGACGATCTCGCACAACGGCCGGTCTTAATGATCGCGTATCACTTCCACCCATCGAACGAGATCGGAGCGAGGCGTTGCACGGCGCTGGCGCAACACCTCGCATCGCAGCAACGGCCCGTCATCGTGGTCAGCGCTTTCGGGGGTTCGGACAATTCCGCCCCGCGACTCGATCTCGATTGCCTGACTTCGATTCCTGTGGTTGCGCCGCGCAACTCGATCCTCGACCTCCTGGTTCGCTTCAATCGCTCGATCCGCAAAACGCCTGATCGATCACCGGCGGCCTCGGCAGCGCGGACCTCCGATCAATCGCCCGCGCTGGTCCATTTTTTTTGGTCTGTCGTGCACATCGTCGACCGGTATAAGCAGTGGTCATGGCGCGCTGCTGCCACCGGCGTGCGGGTCGCTCGCGAGAACGATGCTCAGGTGATCGCCGTGTCCGGTCCCCCGTGGTCCGGCGTCCTCGCGGGATTGTGGGTGGCGACGCGGCGCAAACTGCCGCTCGTGGTCGATTTTCGAGATGCATGGACCGATTGGGCGGCGTACGAGGCGCATCGAATCTCGCCGCGTCGCGCGATCAATCGATGGCTCGAAAGGATGGTCCTCCACAAGGCTGCCGCGGTCGTCTGCACCGCGCCGGCCCTTGCAGGCCGGCTTGCGGCGCGCCACCCGGCAATCGCGGCGAAGACTCACGTCGTGATGAACGGATACGACGGAGTTCCCCGGAGTGGATCGACTTCGACGGGCTATCGGCTATCGATGCTGTTCGCCGGCGAACTCTATGTGAACCGAGATCCGTTTCCATTGTTGCGCGCGCTCGAAGAACTGCTCGCGCGTCCCGGCATCGATCGGTCGCGAATCAATCTGACGTTTGTCGGCGAATGCACTGAATACAAAGGGCAACGGCTCGACGAATGGCTGAAGGGCAAACGCTGCGAAACCGTTGTCCAGATTCTCGCACCGGTGTCGGCGAACCGGGTTGCGGAGATGGTCGAGGCGTCCTCGCTGCTGCTCAATTTCGCGCAAGGTGCACCGTGGATGATTCCGGCGAAAACGTTCGAACACCTTGCGCGCGGCCGCGAGGTACTGGTGTTTTGTGAGAGTGACAGCGATACCGCCCGAACGGTAGCAGGCATTGGCGGCGTCACGCGCGTAGACACGGACGACGTCGATGCGATCACGACCATCCTAGCGGACGTCTATCATCGACATGCAATGCTGAACGCACTGACGCCACCCGATCCGCGCCAGATCACACGCTTTTCAAGGCGTTTTCAGAACGAGCGTTTTACGGAGATTCTGGATTCTGTGTGCGATGGGCCGGTGCTAACGACTTCTACGCAGCATTGAACGCGCCAACTCGACGAGTTGGGTCTCGGCGCCGGCCGGCCTACCGCTAACTCGCCAAGTCGCGTATACGGTCGCTGCAAACACCGCGGCTCCGATACACACAAGCCGCACGAGTTCCATCACGTTCGGCAGAAATTCCGCGTCGGGTTGTTCTGGACTGATCGCGTGCACGACCGTGCCCATCACAGCGGTGGCCACGAATGGCCGCCACGCACGAACGCCCAATTGCGCGATGCGAAGTTGGATCGAGCTGCGCAGCCACCAGAATACGAGTGGCACCATCGCGGCAGTCGATAAGGCGCAGCCCAGCGCAGCTCCGCGCACGCCGTCGAGTCGCGTGAGGACAACCACGGTCGGGACAAGTATCAGTACGGATACCAGCGCGAGTCGAGTCGAGATCGCTGGTCTGCCAATCGTCATGAAAATCATATGTGCGTTCGCCATCACGACCGAGGCGAGGCTTCCGATTGCGAGTAGCTGGAGCACCGGAATTCCTTCCAGCCATTGGGACCCGAGAAAAAGCATGATGATTTGCGGGGCTGTGCACGCGATGCCGGTCGCAATCGGCAAGCACACGAGCCAGATCAGACTCGCAAGAGACAGGTACGCGTCGCGGAGACGTTCAACATCGTTTGAAAAGGTCGAGTAGCCGGAAAACACCGCACGGTTGATCGGCGCGACCAGTTCCGATACCGCAAGATTCGCGATCTCGCCCGACATCGAAAATATCGCAACCGCGGGCGCCCCGATGGCGCGGCCGAGGACGAAGTCGGGCGCCCGCTCCCGGATCGTCAGCAGCAGATTGTTGAGTTGCAACCAAACGGAGAAAGACAACAAGTCACGATGTGCGACGAGGCTGAGGCGCGGCCGGAACGGCTGTAGCACGAAGCTCAGAATCACACCCGCAGACCGCGATGCAAGCAGGCCCGCCAGCAACGCCAGATACGATCGGTAGTAGTAGGCGACCGGAATCACGACCGCGAGGTTCACGAGTCGCGTCATAAACAGTAGCTGGAATTCCTTGTCGAACCTCAGTTCGCGTCGGTACAGCACCATGCCGATGTTCTCGAAGCCGCCGATCAATTTGCATGCCGCAAGAACCAGGATCACGACCGTCAATCGCGGTTCGTGGAAATAGGCAGCCGCCGGCCTCGCAAGCGCGACCAACGCGACCGCCGCGGTCAGATTCACGATGATTCTGAGCGTCCAACCGGTATTCAAATGTCGCGAATCGAGATTCGGTTGGCGTACCAACGTCCAGTCGAATCCGAATGCGGTCAGGCATTCAACCGCCGAAATCGCCGCGAACCCCATCCCGAGGAGACCGAAATCGCCAGGCGTCAGTAGCCGGGCGAGGATACTGACACTGACAATACCGAGCAGTCGGTCACCACCGTTGGCAGCCACGGTCCAGAGGGCACCGCGCGTCACGCTTCGCTTGATTTCACTCAACGGCGTTTGAGCGTCAATTGCGCCAGGGTGGGTCGACGTCGCATAGGAGTGTGGATCGTGCTGGGTGAATCGTCAGCCGGCTAACGTAACAGTGATATCGGTGCAACTGGCGGCTCGGGTACAGTCGCGGGAGGATACCGCAGCGACGTTATACACGACACAAGATGCTGGCACTGTTCTGGCTCTGCACGGCGCTCGTGCTGTACACGTACATTCTCTATCCATGCGCGATCTGGATCCTGGCGAAGGTCGCGCCCGCGCGCGGCTCCCCCGCGTCGCACCCGAATACGCCAACGATCAGCGTCATTGTCGCCGTCTACAACGAACGCGCTCGAATCGAACACAAACTCGCAAATCTTCAACAGCTCGACTATCCGCGCGAACTGACCCAACTGGTGTTTGCGTCCGACGGCTCTACCGATGGCACCAACGAGATCCTGCGCGCACGCGCAGACGTTGTCCTCGTCGAGTGCGCGCGCGGCGGAAAAGCGGCCGCGATCAACGCGGCTGTTGCGCGCGCGACAGGATCGATACTGGTGTTCACCGATGCGCGTCAGGAACTGGCGCCCGATTCGCCAATGCACCTGGTTCGCGCGCTCGCGGATCCGGGGGTCGGCGCGGTCTCTGGCGAACTCAATCATCGCGACGCCGCCACCGGCGCGGCGCGCAGCATCGGGATCTACTGGCGATACGAGCGATTCATCCGAACGCACGAGAGCGCATTCTTCTCGTGCGTCGGCGCGAGTGGGGCCTTGTACGCAATGCGGCGAGCCGACTTCCAGCCGTTGCAGCCGGGCACAATTCTCGATGACTTCGAAGTACCGATGCTCACCGTCCGCCGGGGGCGACGGATCGTGCTCGAACCCAAGGCAGCGGTATTCGACGTCCTGGAGGCCGAACTCGCCGGCGAACGCAAACGCAAAGTGCGAACGCTCGCCGGCAACTTTCAGAGCTTCTCGCGCAACCGTTGGCTCTTCTCGCCGCGGCAAAACCCGGTCTGGTGGCAATTCCTGTCGCACAAGGTCGCTCGGCTGGTCGTTCCTTATGCACTCGGCGGTGCACTGTGGGCCGCGTGGCTGTTGCCCGGCCCCATGTATCGCGTGTTCGCGCTCGGGCAAACGGCGTTCTATCTCGTCGCGCTCGCGGCGCTCGCATCGGCCACCGTCAGGCGCTCGAAGCTTGCCAGCGCGGCTGGCCTGTTTCTGGACACAAACGTAGCCGCGATCGAAGCGCTCTGGCGGTTCGCCCGCGGGGACTTGACGCAAGTGTGGGTCAACGACAAGAAGTCAGCGCCCCTCGAATGATCTGTTGTGGCGCACGGCGCCGCAACAGTCGAGCATCGCGTTACTCGATCAGGCGGCCCTCGGCATCGCGCAGCTCAGGTCCATTGACCCTCGCGCGCCCATCCCCGAACTTCGCGTCGCGCGCGGTCAGCGTCGCCTTCAGGCCGTTCTCACGAACCGATTTCATGTAGTTGCGCGCCGCCGCTGTATTGTGGCCGCGCACGTCGTTCTCCGCGGCCATCCGCTGCAGCGTACGGGCGCCCATCAGCTCGAGGCCGACATTGATGATCCGCTTGTTGGCGGACAACAGATCCGGATCGATCAACGCGAGTCGATCCGCCAGTTGTTCGACCTCGCCAGCGAGGTGCTCGGGGGGTACCGCCTTCAGCACCAAGCCGATTTGGGCCGCCTCCGTACCGGTTACGGTATCGCCGGTCAGCGTGAGCCGCTTCGCCCATTGTGGGCCCACGTGATACAGCCACAGATTGTTCGGCAACGCCCCCAGATCGCGCGCCGGCGGAAACCCGAACGTTGCGTCCGTAGCCGCAATCACCATGTCGCACAGCAGCGCGACGTCGGTGCCGCCGGCGAGACAGAACCCATGGACCTGCGCGATCGACGGCTTGTGCATGTCGAACAACGCCATTCGAAACCGCTGTGCCCGCTCGAGTTGCCACGCATCGTCATCAATTGAACGGCCACCGCGATACGTCTGCTCTTGACTTTCAACGCGCGACACCGGAGGTCGCTTGCCGGCGCCCGTGAGATCGTAACCGGCCGAAAACGCGCGGCCCGCGCCGCGGATGATCACGCAATGCACCGATGTGTCGTTGTCGGCTTCCCACAGCGCCTCGGCGAGCTCGGCCTGCAGTTCCAGCGTCAGCGCATTGAGTTTGTCCGGTCGGTTCAACGTGATGCGCGCGCGACCGCGCTCAACTTCGTAAAGAATGGTTTCGAAATTCATCGGGGCACCTCCTACGCAAATGAGATCCTACGACTCCATCGTCGGCTAGGTCGCTGACTCCGCCAGCTGCGAAAGCTCCGCCGACAACGCGCCGACCTGCTCTGGCACGTCGTATTTGTGCGGCGTGTAACCGGGCAACATGCTGATCACGCGCGGCACCGCGACCGAGATGAGCCGTTGTAGTCGGTCCTTCGTTGTGATCCGGCAGCGTTCACCGTGGCGCGGAACGTCCGCCGCCGACATCAGCCGCGTGCAATCGCGAATGAACATGCTCATGTGGCGCTGCGCGTACCAGCACATCCGCGCCCGATACAGGTAGTTGCCGTACAGATGCTGATACACGTCGAATGCGATGTTGCGGTGCTCGATCTCTTCGAGCATGTGCCACTTGAACAGTAAGCCGAAGTCGGGCTGGGTTCTCGGGTGATCAAAAGCGCCGCTGCGCAACAGGAACAGCGCGCCTTGGGTGGTGTTGGCCTCGAAGCCTTCGATGAATGCGATCCGAAAACGATCGTCGCGGTGCGCAAGGAAGTCGTCGAAATCCGCCGACAAGTGCCCGATGCGCGCTTCGAGTCCCGGGTAACCATGGCCGACGACGAGCGCGTTGAACCGCTCGTGTTGCATATAGTGCTGCGCTTCCTGGCGACAGAAGCGGTCGAGATTGTCGCGCAGTTCGGCATCGGTGATCCGATCGATGACGCGGCGCATCGCCTTCACGATGAACGGCTCGAGCACCGCGACGTATAAACCGATGCCCGTGAGGTTGTACGAAGCGGCCGCCTGCCCCGCCATGTACACCGGATGGAACGTTTCCGGCACGGTGAAGCGCATGCGACGGACGGGGATGGGATGCATCGAGAGGCCTCATCGAACGGCTTGTTTGCTCATGATAACGGGTTGCGGTCGTGCGGCCACTGGAAGAATAGAACGAAGGCGCATGACGACAGGTCCCCCTCTTTATTCTGTTGGCGGAGAGGGAGGGATTGACTCGGGCCATCCTGCCCCTCGCCCCTTCGGGGCGCTCCGCTGCGCTTCGCGTCCAAAACGGCAGTCCTGCCGTTTTGTCGAACCGGAGGGTTCATCCACACCTCCCTCTCCGCCAATGAAAAGGGGCCCTCCAAGGGCCCCTTTTTCATTGGCGGAGAGGGAGGGATTCGAACCCTCGATGGACTTTTAAGGCCCATACTCCCTTAGCAGGGGAGCGCCTTCGACCTGCTCGGCCACCTCTCCGAAGGGGGCGCATAGTACCAGGCTAGTGACCGGTATTGGCCTTAGGTCCGTGAGCGAGGATCTCACCGTCGTGCTCACTCCGAATCCGGTCGTATATTTCTTCTCGGTGGACCGCGACATTGCGCGGGGCGTTCACACCGATGCGAACCTGGTTGCCCTTCACCCCGAGCACCGTGACGCTCACCTGGTCGCCAATCATTAGTGTTTCGCCAATCCGGCGAGTCAGAATCAACATCTTGCAGCCTCCCCTCACAGGTCCCTGTTTCGAGCGGCAATCAAGCGATCTAACGTCGCCTGTCAGCTGATTGTCGCGCCGTGCATTCCTCGCAACCGGGGCAAAGTGTGCCCGCAACAAAACAAAAGAACAATCCGCAAGGGGGGGGGGTCAACGAGGGAGCCGCGTCAGACCTCGGCGCGCGCCGGTCCTTCGAGCCCGAATGCGCTATGAATCGTGCGAACCGCGAGTTCGAGGTAGCGTTCTGCAATGACGACCGAGATCTTGATCTCGGAAGTCGAGATCATCTGGATGTTGATCGACTCTGCGGCCAGCGCATCGAACATCCGCGTCGCGACGCCCGCGTGCGAGCGCATGCCAACGCCGACAACAGAGACTTTGACGATACGGTTGTCGCCTGTGAGTTCGCGCGCCCCGAGGAGAACCCGAACGGGCTGCAACAGTTCGAGCGCGTGGTCGTAGTCTTCTCGCTTGACGGTGAACGTGAAGTCGGTCGTGTCGTCGGCCCCGACGTTCTGCACGATCATGTCCACTTCGATGTTTGCGGCGGCGATGGGTCCGAGGATCTTGGAGGCGACGCCCGGCACGTCCGGGACCCCGATCATCGTTATCTTGGCTTCGTCGCGGGAATGCGCGATTCCCGCCACCACCGGCTGTTCCATTTTGCTTTCCTCAGTCGTGATCAGTGTGCCCGGGCCGTCCTCGAAACTCGACAGCACCCGCAGCGGCACACCGTATTTGCCCGCAAACTCCACCGATCGTGCATGCAGCACTTTGGAGCCGAGGCTCGCGAGCTCTAACATTTCCTCAAAGGTGACGGCAGACAAGCGCGCGGCATTGTCAACGATGCGCGGATCAGCCGTGTAAACACCATCGACGTCGGTGTAGATCTGACATTCGTCTACACCGAGCGCGACAGCGACCGCAACTGCCGACGTATCCGAACCGCCGCGGCCGAGCGTCGTCGTATCGCCGAGTGCGTCGATGCCTTGAAACCCCGCAATCACCGGTACCATGCCGGCCGCCAGATCGGCCTCGAGGCGCTGCGTATCGATGTGTTCGACGCGCGCCTTTTGATGCGCACTGTCGGTGCGTATCGCGACCTGCGAGCCGAGATACGAACGCGCCTTGCAGCCGTGCTCCTCGAGCGCCATCGCGACCAGCGCAATCGACACCTGTTCGCCGGTCGCGAGCAGGACGTCCATCTCGCGTGGACTCGGTCGTTTCGCGACCTGGCGCGCGAGCGCATCGAGCCGGTTGGTTTCACCGGCCATCGCCGATACGACGACCACCACATCGTGGCCGGCGTCGCGGAATCGGCGAACGCGCGCCGCCACCGCGTTGATGCGTTCGATCGAGCCGACCGAAGTACCGCCATACTTGTGCACGTAGCGCGCCATCGATCAGACCCGCTCCGCAATCCAGTCGTGTACCGATTCGAGCGCTGCCGCCAACGCCTCCGGCCGATCGCCGCCGCCGGCGCGCGCCATGTCCGCGCGGCCGCCGCCACGCGCGCCCACCTGCGCGCCCACCATCGCAATCACGTCGCCCGCTTTGATCCGTTCGTTCAGTCCCTGCGTGACGCCGGCGATCAGGTTAACTTTGCCGTCGCTGATCTGGCCCAGCACGATCACGGCAGTACCAAGCTTGTTCTTCAACGCGTCCAACGTCGTCAGCAGCGACTTCGCATCGCCACCAGTCACCTCCGCGGCGAGCACGCGAACGCCGTGAATTTCGCGCGCGCGTACGGCAAGGTCGGAACCCTGGGAGGCGGCGGCGCTCTCCTTCAGTTGCGCGAGTTCGCGTTGCATGTCGCGGTTCTGCGCGACCAGCGATTTCACTTTGTCGACGACTTCGCGCCGCGACGTCTTCAGCAGGCTCGCGACCGAACGCAGATCGCGCTCGCCGGCTTCGGTGAACGCCAGCGCCGCCGGCCCCGTCAATGCCTCGATGCGCCGCACGCCGGCCGCGATGCCGCTCTCGGCGACGATGCGCAACAGGCCAATGTCGCCGGTCCGGCGTACATGGGTCCCGCCACAGAGTTCAACCGAGAATCCGGCCCCCATCGTCAGCACGCGCACTTCATCGCCATACTTCTCGCCAAACAGCGCCATAGCACCCTTTGCCATCGCAGCCTGGTAGCCAAGCAGCTCGGTTTGCACGATCGAGTTGTGTTGGATCTCGCGATTGACGATGCCTTCGACACGTCGCAGCTCGTCCTCGGACACCGCCAACGAATGCGAAAAGTCGAAGCGCAGGTGCTCGCTCGATACCAGCGAGCCTTTTTGTTGAACGTGACCGCCGAGCACCTGTCGCAGCGCCGCGTGCAAGAGATGCGTCGCAGAGTGATTCAACGCCGTCAGGCGGCGCCGCTCGGCGTCGACTGTCGCGGTGATCGTTTGGCCCACACGCAATACTCCACGCTTGATCGCCCCTCGATGTAGGTGTTGGCGACCACTCAGCGTCGTGTCGGACACTTCGAATATCGCGTCATCGACAGCGAGCTGGCCGGTGTCTCCAACCTGCCCACCCGATTCCGCGTAGAACGGCGTGCGATCGAGCACAACGACGCCGACCTGGCCCGCCGCGAGAAGGTCGACCTGCCGCACGTCACCGTCGGCGAGGTTGTAGAGCCCCAGGATCCGCGCATTCGTTTCGAGCGTGTTGTAGCCGACGAACTCCACCGCGCGATCGATCCGTATGCGTTGGCCGACGTCAGCGTCGAAGCGGCCCGCCGCGCGCGCGCGCTCGCGTTGCTTTTCCATTTCGATGTCGAACCCGTCGGTGTCGACGGTGAGGCCCCGTTCGCGCGCGACATCTGCGGTCAGGTCGACCGGGAAGCCAAACGTGTCGTAGAGGCGAAACACGACGTCACCGGGAATTTGGCGGCCTTTCAGCGCGCCGATGCTCTTCTCAAGCAATTCCATACCCAGCGCAAGCGTCTCCGCAAAACGCTGCTCTTCCGCGAGCAATACCGCCGCAATACGCTCGCGCTGTTCGGCGATGACCGGATAGGCGTCGCCCATTTCCTTCACGAGCGGCTCCACGAGGCGATGGAAAAACGCACCGCGGATGTCGAGCTTATGGCCGTGACGCAGCGCGCGACGGATGATCCGACGCAATACGTAGCCGCGGTCCTCATTGCTCGGCGTGACCCCGTCGGCGATCAGAAACGTGCACGAACGGATGTGATCGGCAATCACTCGGACCGACGGATTCGGAAGTTGGTCATTGCGCCCGACGCCCGCGATTTCACCGACGGCGCGAATCAGGTTCTGAAACAGGTCGATCTCGTAGTTGCTGTGTACGCCCTGCGTGATCGCGGCGACTCGCTCGAGGCCCATACCGGTATCGACGCCGGGTTTCGGCAACGGCGTCAACGTGCCATCGACCGACCGATCGAATTGCGGAAAGACGAGGTTCCAGAACTCGACGAACCGATCACCGTCCTGGTCGGGCGAACCGGGTGGTCCGCCAGCGATCTCGGGCCCGTGATCGTAGAAGATCTCGGAGCACGGTCCACACGGACCGGTATCGCCCATCGCCCAAAAGTTGTCGGCGAGCGAAACCACGCGTTCGGGCGCCACGCCGACTACATCGATCCATAGCCTGCGTGCCTCGGCATCGTCGGGATGCACCGTCACCCACAGCCGCTCGCGCGGTATTTTCAATTCCTGCGTGCCGAACTCCCACGCCCACCGGATCGTGTCCTCTTTGAAGTAATCGGCAAAGCTGAAGTTGCCCATCATTTCGAAGAACGTGTGATGGCGCGTCGTGTACCCGACGTTCTCGAGATCGTTGTGTTTGCCGCCCGCGCGCACACAGCGCTGCGCCGACGTCGCGCGCCGATACCCCGGGTCCGCAATACCGATCAACGGATCCTTGAACTGCACCATGCCGGCATTCGTGAACAGCAGCGTGTTGTCGCCGGCGGGCACGAGCGAACTCGACGGCACCACGCGGTGCCCCCGCGCCGCGAAGAACTCGAGGTATTTGGAGCGAATGTCTGAGGTCTTCATCGCGGCGCTACTTAAAGCGAGCCCAAAAAAAGGGCGCAAGTATACACGGATTCAGCGCAACGCACTGATTTACAGAGGGATTCAGCAGGGCGCGTTGCTGAGGGAAAGCCTGATCAAGTCGCCCGGAAAGCCGCGTTGCGCGAGGAATCGCGCTTGTTTGTTCCAGTCCTCCCGCGTCGCAGGGGCTGCCTCGCCAAAGCGCTTTGCGCGCGCCTTGCGCGCGCGCTCGAGCCAGAACTCCGACGCCACCGTCAGCACCTCGTCCGCCAACACATCCGTTACGCCGCGCTCGCGCAACTCCGCGCGAATGCGCAGTGGACCCTGCCCGCGTTCGCAACGCACGCGGACGAAGCTCTGCGCAAATCGAACATCCGATACGGACTGCGTATCGCGCAACGAGGTGACTACCGCATCAATCGTCGTTGCCGCATAGCCGCGGCGCTTCAACTTGCGGCGCAGCTCGTCGACCGAATGCTCGCGTCGCGCGAGCAGCTGGATCGCGTTCTCGCGTGCAACGCCGACGTCGTGCGCCGCCGCACCGACTCGTGTTGACCGAGCGCCCAACGTCGTCACCGAGGGGTTCTTCAGAAGCGCGAGGTGAGACTAACTCTCGAGCGCTTCGACGGCGTCGTCGGCCGATGCCGCCAGCGTGACACCGTCGGTCGCAGGACGCCCGCCGGGCAACAACCGCTCGCGGATCGTCGTATCGATCTCTTTCGCCATATCGGGGTTCGCGCCAAGGAAATCGCAGGCGTTCTTCTTGCCTTGACCGATCCGGTCGCCCTTATAGCTATACCAGGCGCCGGACTTCTCGATGACATTGAGTTTGACACCGATATCTACGATCTCGCCGAGCAGATTGATGCCCTTGCCGTACATGATCTGGAACTCGGCCTGCTTGAACGGCGGCGCGACTTTGTTCTTGACGACCTTGACGCGCGTTTCGTTGCCGACCACTTCGTCGCCTTCCTTGACGGCGCCGATGCGGCGGATATCCAGCCGCACCGACGAGTAGAACTTCAGCGCGTTGCCGCCGGTCGTCGTCTCCGGTGAGCCGAACATCACGCCGATCTTCATCCGGATCTGGTTGATGAAGATCACCAGCGTCTTCGAGTTCTTGATGTTTGCGGTCATTTTTCGCAGTGCCTGACTCATCAGGCGCGCCTGCAGACCGACGTGTATATCGCCCATCTCGCCCTCGATTTCGGCCTTCGGGGTCAACGCGGCGACCGAGTCGATGACGACGACATCGACCGCGCCGGAACGCACGATCATGTCGCAGATCTCCAGCGCCTGCTCGCCGGTATCCGGTTGTGAGACCAGCAACTCGTCGGTGTCGACGCCCAACGATGCCGCATAAATCGGATCGAGCGCATGCTCGGCATCGATGAATGCACAGGTACCGCCTTGTTTTTGCGCCTCGGCGATCACCTGCAGCGTCAGCGTCGTCTTGCCCGAGGCTTCCGGACCATAGATCTCGACGACGCGCCCGCGCGGCAGACCGCCGACGCCGAGCGCGATATCGAGCCCCAGAGAACCGGTGGAAATCGACGGCACGACGTCCGGCTCCTGGTCGCCCAAACGCATCATCGAGCCTTTACCGAATTGGCGTTCGATCTGTGCCAGCGCTGCTGCCAGTGCACGTTCCTTGTTGGATTTCACATCACTCATTTGTCGGGCTCCGTCCGATGAATCGATGACGGTACTGTATATATAGTCAGTACCGTTTGGCAACCCCTTGGGAACCCTTTGGGAACCCTCAAAACACCCATTCGCAACGATCGCGACGAATTCTTACAGGAACGCCGGCGTTTCACTGCACTGGTTGCGGATCGGTTGACGCTCGTCGCGGGCCTCTGTTTCACTCGCACCCCCATGACGCTCCCGCCCCATACTCCGATGATGCAGCAGTACCTCCGGATCAAGGCGGAGCATCCGGATACGCTGCTGTTTTATCGCATGGGTGACTTCTACGAGTTGTTCTACGACGACGCGCGGCGCGCCGCCAAACTACTCGACATCACGTTGACCGCGCGCGGCCAATCGGCCGGCGCACCGATTCCGATGTGCGGGGTACCGCATCACGCGGCGACGGGCTATCTGGCGCGCCTCGTGCGGCTGGGTGAATCGGTCGCGATCTGCGAGCAGATCGGTGATCCGGCCACGGCGAAAGGTCCGGTCGAGCGCCGCGTCGAACGCATCGTGACGCCGGGGACGTTGACCGAAGAAGCACTGCTCGATGCAACCGGTGACAGCCGCCTCGTCGGCGTCTGCGGCGCCGACGGCAGCTTCGGCGTCGCGTGGCTCGATCTTGCGAGCGGCCGTTTCTACGTTGCGCAGGTCAGCAACGACACGGCGTTGCGCACCGAACTCGCGCGCATCAAGCCGACCGAAATTCTGCTGCCCGACGATCCACGACTCGCGGCGATCTGCGCCGGAGTCGCGTTCTGTCGCACGCGCGATCACCTCGAGTTCGATGTGGATCTTGCGCGCGCGACGCTGACCCGCCACTTCGGCACGCGCGATCTGCGCGGTTTTGGCTGCGAATCATTGACTGCGGCGCTCGGTGCGGCGGCGGCCGTATTGAGCTTTGCAAAAGTGACGCATCGTCAGGCGCTCGAATTCATCGACGGCCTCACGCACGTGGCGCCCCACGCCTGTGTCGTGCTCGATGCGGCGACGCGGCGCAACCTCGAGATCGACGAACGCATCGACGGCAGTCGCGAGCAGACGCTCTTTGCACTGCTCAACACCACACGCACGCCGATGGGCGCGCGCCTGCTGCGCGACACGCTGAACGCGCCGAGCCGCGACAGTACCGCGGTGTTAGCGCGTCAATCCGCGGTCGCAGCGCTGTTACTGATGCACGCCGAAGCGTCGCTCGCGACGCCGTTACAGGACGTTGGCGATCTCGCGCGCGTGTTGACGCGGATCGCGTTGCGCACGGCACCGCCACGCGACTTAGCAAGGCTGCGCGACGCACTGCACGCGCTACCGCGCATTCATGCCGCCATCGCGCCACTGGACAACGCGCTGCTGCACACGTTGCAGGATTCACTGGGAGAATTCGGCGTTCTCGCGCAGCTGCTCGCGCACGCGCTGGCCGAAGAACTGCCGGCTTCGCTCCGCGACGGCGGCGTGATCGCGCCCGGTTACGATGCCGAGCTCGACGCGCTGCGCGATGCGTCGAGCAATGCCGGACAATGGCTGATCGATCTGGAGACACGCGAGCGCGCGCGCACCGGCATCGGCTCATTGAAGGTCGGCTACAACCGCATCCACGGCTATTACCTCGAATCGAACCGCGCTGGAGCCGCGGTCGTGCCCGCCGAATACACACGCCGGCAAACACTGAAGAACGCCGAGCGCTACATCACGCCGGAACTCAAAGCGTTCGAAGACGCGGCGCTGACCGGACAGTCGAAAGCACTCGCGCGCGAGCGACTGCTCTACGACGCTCTGCTCGATATGATCAACCACGAGTCGGCGCCATTGCGCCGTTGCGCAACGGCACTGGCGGAGCTCGACATGCTCGCGTCGATGGCCGAACGCGCGCGGCGGCTCAATCTCGTTGCGCCAACGCTGAGTACACAACCCGGATTCCATATCGAGGGCGGGCGCCACCTGATCGTCGAACAGGCGCAGAGCGCCCCGTTCATCGCGAACGATCTCGCGCTCGACGAAACGCGCCGCATGCTGATCGTCACCGGACCCAACATGGGCGGTAAGTCGACCTACATGCGGCAGGCCGCGCTGATCGTGTTGCTCGCGTACACCGGCAGCTTTGTGCCCGCGCGCGCGGCGCGCATCGGCCCGGTCGATCGCATCTTCACGCGCATCGGCGCCGCCGATGATCTCAGCGGCGGCCGCTCGACGTTCATGGTGGAAATGAGTGAGGCCGCGAACATCCTGCACAACGCAACGCCGCACAGCCTCGTGTTGCTCGATGAAATCGGCCGCGGCACGAGCACGTACGACGGCCTGGCGCTCGCGTGGGCGTGCGCGTCGTACCTCGCGCGTGAACTGCGTGCGTTCACGCTGTTCGCGACGCATTACTTCGAGTTGACCGCGCTCGCGGACGAACTGCCGGGCGTTGCGAACGTGCACCTCGCGGCCACGGAGCATCGGCAACAGATCGTGTTCCTGCACGCGGTGCGGGAGGGACCCGCGAGTCAGAGCTACGGCATTCAGGTCGCGCGCCTCGCCGGAGTACCGAGTGCGGTCCTCGGCACGGCGCGGCGCAAGCTCGAGGAACTCGAAGCGCGCGCGGCCGCCAGCAGCGCGACGCCGCAGATCGATCTGTTTGCGGCGCGCGAGCCCAATCCGCTGCGTGATCGCCTCGCCACACTCGACCCCGAATCGATCTCACCGCGCGACGCCCAGGCCCTGCTGTTCGATCTCGTCGCGCAGGCGCGTGACTCGGCCGTGTCGAAAGACACGACCCGTGACGCGTGACACCTGTACTGCGCTCTATTAGTCGTTAGAATACGGCGCTTTTCTCAAGCCAAGGCGCGCGCGAATGACCTTTGTAGTCAGCGAAAATTGCATCAAATGCAAGCTCACGGATTGCGTCGAGGTCTGTCCGGTCGATTGTTTTTACGAAGGCCCGAACATGCTCGTGATCCACCCAGACGAGTGTATCGACTGCGCGCTGTGCGAACCCGAATGCCCGGTGAACGCGATCTTCTCGGAAGACGAATTGCCCGCCGAACAGCAGGAATTCCTCGAGCTGAATCGGGAACTCGCGGAGATCTGGCCGAACATCACCGAGAAGAAGGACGCGCTGCCCGACTCCGACGAATGGGACGGCAAGCCGAACAAGCGGGAACTGCTGGAACGCTGATCAGGCGATCGTCCCGCGCAACAACGGCACGAAGCGCACGTACTCGAGACTCTCTTCGCGTATACCGTCGTCGGTGCGATCGATCACTTTGAGTTCCTGCACGCTGTCGTCACCGACCGGGATCACCAGCCGGCCATTGACGTCGAGTTGTGCCAGCAGCGCCTCCGGCACGCTGCGCGCCGCCGCGGTGACGATGATGCCGTCGAACGGTCCCTGTTCTGGCCAACCCAGATTGCCGTCGTCGTATTTGACGCGAACGTTGCGCAGCTTCAGCGCGCGAAACCGATCGCGCGCACGCTCGATCAACGGCGCGATGCGTTCAACGGTGTACACACGCTTCACGAGTGCCGCGAGCACGGCCGTCTGATAGCCCGAACCGGTGCCGATCTCGAGCACGCGCGCGCGTGGTCGATTCAGCAGCGCCTGTGTCATCAACGCGACGATGAACGGCTGCGAAATGGTCTGGCCGTGGCCAATCGGCAGCGCGGTATCTTCGTACGCACGGTGCGCCATCGCCTCGTCGATGAAGATGTGCCTGGGAACCGCGCCGATCACATCGAGCACGCGCTGATCGGTGATGCCGTGTTCGCGCAAACGTTTGACGAGGCGATCGCGCGTGCGTTGCGACGTCATGCCGATGCCGCGCAGATCGAAATCGTTCACGGCGTCGCCCGTGGCGACACGTTGCGCAGCGTTCCCAGTTCGCGCAAAACCGCCGTCGCATACTCGCCCGCACGCAGATCGAAGGCGAGGTCGAGGCTCTCCCCGTCGACGCCCCAGTCCAGCCGCATCGGCCGCAAGACGAATTCGCGCCGCTGCTGCGTAAGGCCCAGGTGTTCCAGTGGGTCGAGCCATTCCCAATACGACGCCAGCGCCGCGTCCTCGATCACGCGCGCGGCCCCGGTCGTCTGCGCGCGCCCGCGTCCCCACAACGGACCTGTTGGGAATTCATCGCCCGCAACGTCACCGTCGATCGACGTGTTCCACGATCCGCCGTCGACCCGCCGCGCGAGTACCGCATTGAAGAGCAGCGCGCGCGCTGTTGAGAGATGCAATCCTTTCTGAAACGCCGAAATCGACGCGCGCGGCCGACCGCAGACCCAGGATCGCGCGCGCCCCACATTCGCGCCGTCATGGCCAAAACGTTGCTCGCCGAAATAGTTCGGTACGCCCGCCGCCGCGACGAGCGCGATTCGCTCGGACAATGCCCCTTGGTCGCCGGAGAGTTCCCGGATGCGGATGCGGAAACGGTTGCCCACAAGATCACCGCGTCTGAGTTTGCGCTGGTGGCGCGCCGAATCGATCACGCGCCAACCATCGGATCCGACACAAGTCGCGGCGCTTGCGGTACGCACGCTGAACCATTGGCGCGTCACCGCGTGCCGGTCCTTCATGCCTGCAAACGACACGTCGAGCGGCGCAACCCGGAACATCCTCGCCAGATCGTCAGCGACGGCCGCGCTGTTCAAGCCGCGTTTCTCGACGCGCAGCAGCAGATGTTCGCCTGCGCCGGTCGGCTCGACGGCGGTGAGTTCGTCGACGCAAAAGTCTTCGAGGCATCTGCGATAGACGCCATCGACCGACAGTTCTGCAAAGGCGCGCGGCGGGCTGGTCGGATCCACGATCAGGGGTCGACCACCAGATAGAAGGTCTCACCCTCCTTGATCATTCCGAGTTCGCTGCGCGCCCGCGCCTCGACGCCCGCCAGGCCGCTCTTCAGCGCTGCTACTTCCACCGCGAGTGCACGATTGCGCTGCGCGAGTTCCTCTGTCCGGTGCTCCTGCTGCGCAACGCGCCCGTCGAGTTCATCACGCGCGAGCACGCCGACATCGCTGAACCACAGTCGCCCCTGCATCCCGAGGAGGACGACAACTGCGACGACGACGAGAACGCGCACGTTCGGTCAGCCCCTCAACTCGGCGCGTCCCCGGTAGATCGCCCGCTTACCGAGTTCTTCTTCGATGCGCAGCAATCGATTGTATTTGGCGACGCGATCCGAGCGCGACAACGAGCCGGTCTTGATCTGGCCGGCGCCGGTCGCGACCGCAAGATCGGCGATGGTCGTGTCCTCGGTCTCGCCCGAGCGATGCGAGATGACCGTCGCGTAGCCGGCCTTCTGTGCCATGCGTATCGCCGCGAGCGTCTCGGTCAGCGTCCCGATCTGATTGAACTTGATCAGGATGCCATTGGCGACGTGGGCTTTGATCCCGTCGCTCAGGATCGCGGTGTTCGTGACGAACACGTCGTCGCCGACGAGTTGCACGCGTGCACCGATCGTCTCCGTCAGAATTCTCCAGCCCGTCCAATCCGCTTCATCCATGCCGTCTTCGATCGACAGGATTGGATAGCGCTTGCTCAAGTCCGCGAGATACGCGACGAAGTCGCCGCGACCAAACCGACCCTCGTTCGCGAGCACATATTCGGCTCCGTCGTAAAACTCGGACGCGGCGCAGTCGAGCGCGAACGTGACGTCCTCGCCCGGGCGATAGCCCGCAGCGACCACGGCTTCGGTGATCGCATCCAAAGCCGCGGCGTTGGACGGCAGATCGGGCGCGAAGCCACCTTCGTCCCCGACCGCAGTGCTCAATCCTCGCCCATGCAGCACAGCCTTGAGCGCGTGGAACACTTCGACGCCGCAGCGCAGCGCCTCGCTGAAGCTGCGCATCGCGACGGGCTGGATCATGAATTCCTGCAGGTCGATGTTGTTGTCCGCGTGCTCGCCGCCGTTGATGATGTTCATCATCGGCACCGGCATGCGCATCTCGCCGCCGCCGAACACCATATTGATGTGTTCGTAGAGCGGCACGCCCCGCTCCACCGCCGCGGCCTTCGCGGTCGCGAGCGATACCGCGACGATCGCGTTGGCGCCGAGCCGCGTTTTGTTGCCGGTTCCATCGAGATCGAGCATGACGCGATCGACGCGTTCCTGATCGACGGGGTCGGCTCCCGCCAGCGCGGGTCCAATCTCTTCGATGATGCCGCGCACTGCGCGCGTCACCCCTTTTCCGAGATACCGCGTGCGATCGTGATCGCGCAACTCGAGCGCTTCGCGCGTGCCCGTCGAGGCGCCGGACGGCGCGCACGCGGTACCAAGCGCGCCGCTCTCCAAGCGCACATCCGCTTCAACGGTCGGGTTGCCGCGAGAGTCGAGGATCTCGCGCGCTACGACGTGTTTGATTTTGCTCATCGCGGCGTCAATCCATCTGGTCTTCGATGAACCCGTTGCGCTTGACGACTTCATCGATCTGCACGAGTACGCGCAGCAGGTCGTACATCCGATGCAACGGCCACGAGTTCGGCCCATCGGACAGCGCGTTGGCAGGATCCGGGTGCGTCTCCATGAAGACGCCCGCGATACCGGCGCCGACCGCAGCGCGCGCCAGCACCGGCACCATCTCACGCTGCCCGCCCGACACCGTGCCGAGTCCGCCCGGCATCTGCACCGAATGTGTCGCGTCATAGACGACCGGACAACCCGTGCTGCGCATAAGCGACAGCGACCGCATGTCGGATACAAGATTGTTGTAGCCGAAGCTCGCACCGCGCTCGCACACCATGATCTGCTGGTTACCCGTCGCGCGCGCTTTGTTCACGACGTTGACCATGTCC
Source organism: uncultured Pseudomonadales bacterium (assembly GCA_964445675.1). Classification (GTDB taxonomy): domain Bacteria; phylum Pseudomonadota; class Gammaproteobacteria; order Pseudomonadales; family Azotimanducaceae; genus DATJGR01. The sequence goes on from CAYUMA010000878.1 coordinate 19,374, forward strand.
AGCGGCGCGAGGAACTGACCTTTCTTGATGTTGACCGGCAACCCCTGCGCGCACACGTTGTGAATGAAGTTCGTCTGCCGACACAGGAACGCCGGCGTCTGCAGCACAGACACGACGTCGGCGACCGCGTCGAGCGGCGTGTCCTCGTGCACGTCGGTCAGCACCGGCACACCGACCTCGGACTTGACCTTCTCGAGGATGCGCAGGCCCACGTCGATCCCGGGACCGCGATAGCTCTCGTGCGAGGACCGGTTCGCCTTGTCGAACGAGCTCTTGAAGATGAACTTGATGCCAAGATCGTCCGTGATTTTGCGCAACGCGTGCGCGGTATCGAGAATGAGTTTCTCCGTTTCGATGACACACGGTCCGGCAATCAGGAACAGCGGACGATCGAGTCCGACCTCAAAATCCAGTAACTGCATGGCGTGTCCGTGCGTCAGGTGGCCGCGATCGCCGTCGCGGTCTCGCAAACCGAGGCGTCGACCGCGACATACGCGAGCGCCGCGTCGATGAAGCCGCGAAACAGTGGATGTCCGTCACGCGGAGATGACGTGAATTCGGGGTGGAACTGACAGGCGACAAACCACGGATGATTCGGGAGCTCAATCATCTCGACGAGACCGTCGGTCGAGCGACCGGCGATCTTCAACCCGTAACTTTCGAGCAGCGGCAGATAGCGTTCGTTGACCTCATAGCGATGGCGATGGCGTTCGTAGACGACATCCTCGCCATAAATTGCACGCGACAGCGTGCCCGATTCGAGGTTGCACGCCTGCTCACCGAGCCGCATCGTGCCGCCGAGATCATCGCCGGCGCTGCGGTGCGTGTGCTTCCCATCACGATCGACCCACTCGGTGATCATCGCGATGACCGGGTATGGCGAGTTCGGATTGATCTCGGTCGAATGCGCGCCGTCGAGTCCTGCCACGTTGCGCGCGAAGTCGATCATCGCCGCGTGCAATCCGTAGCAGATCCCGAGGTACGGTACGCGGTGCTCGCGCGCATACTGCGCTGCCTTGATCTTGCCTTCGAAACCGCGCTGACCGAATCCGCCCGGCACCAGAATCGCCTGCACGTCTTGCAGCGTCGCGGTGCCGTTGGTCTCGATGTCCTCCGCGTCGACGTAACGGATATCGACTTTGGTGCGCGTCTGGATCCCCGCGTGCACGACCGCTTCGCTCAGTGATTTGTACGCGTCGAGCAGGTCGAGGTACTTGCCGACAATCGCGATCCGCACCCGCCGCTCGGGGTGCAGTTGCGCGTCGACGACGCGATGCCATTCAGACAGATCCGCTTCGGGGCTGTCGAGTCCGAACTTCTCGACGACGATGTCATCGAGCTTCTGCTCGTGCAGGATCGAAGGGACCAGATAGATCGTCGGTGCATCCGCGAGCAGGATGACCGCACGCTCCTCGACGTTCGTGAACAGCGCAATCTTGCTGCGTGACGACTTTGGAATCGTCCGATCCGAGCGACATACCAGCACGTCGGGCTGCAGGCCGATCGAGCGCAGTTCTTTGACCGAGTGCTGCGTCGGCTTCGTCTTGATTTCACCGGCGGTCGCGATGTAAGGCACGAGCGTCAAATGAATGAACAGCGTACGCGACGCACCGACTTCGAGGCGCAACTGCCGGATGCTCTCGAGAAACGGTTGCGATTCGATGTCGCCGACGGTGCCGCCGACTTCGACGATGACGATGTCGAAGCCTTCGCCGGCATCCCGGATGCGGCGTTTGATCTCATCGGTGATGTGCGGAATGACCTGCACCGTGCCGCCGAGATAATCGCCGCGCCGCTCCTTGCGGATGACCTCCGCGTAGATGCTGCCGGTCGTGAAATTATTCTTGCGGGACATCCGCGCGCGCAGAAATCGTTCGTAGTGACCGAGGTCGAGATCGGTCTCGGCGCCGTCGGCGGTGACGTACACCTCACCGTGTTGAAACGGGCTCATCGTGCCGGGGTCGACGTTGATATAGGGATCCATCTTGACGATGTTGATCTTCAGATCACGTGCTTCGAGCACAGCAGCGAGGGAGGCGGTGAGGATTCCCTTGCCGAGGGAAGAAACCACACCACCAGTCACAAAAATATAGCGGGTCATGATTGCGCCATCTTGCCGTGGGCGCGCGCAGTGTGGGTCATGAATGCGGCGCGCGAGATGGGAGGTCACAGTAACAAAACGGTTTTGCCAGCACAAACGAAAAGCGCTCGGCGTCGGCGTCAAACGCCGTCTTTGACCGTTGCGACATCGAACGCCACGTGCCATGCGTCCGTCGAGTCTTCGACGAACTCGGTGTCGACGGCGACGCCGGGCACGACCGCGAGACGATCGTCGACGAAGATCAACGGATAAGCGTGCCGCGACCACGGCGCCAGTCCAGCGTCGTGCAACAGCCGTTTGACGCTGCGTGAGCCCTGACGCCCCGCAGGACGCAACCGTTCACCGCCGCGCCGCGCACGCACTTCGACGCGCGCAAGCGACGCGCGCAAGCCGACGCCCGCGCCGCGCTGCGCGACCAGTCGTCCGCCGGGCAGCGGCAGCGCGTCGGCGAGCGTCCAGGTCCGAGCATCGAAGTCGCGCGCCACGTCGGCGACGAGGTGCAGCGCGAGACCATAGCGCCGCACGCTGAACCCGGCACTGACGCTCACGCTGGGAACACGGTCGGCGGCACCGCCCGCCTGGCGCACGATTTCGGTCAAGACACGCTCGCGCACGCCATCGATACCGGCGCGCTCGAGCCACCGCCGCAGCAGCGGCCGCGGTGCTGGATCCTCGAGCGCCGACACGGGCAGCGTGACCGCGCCGGCGCCGACGTCATCGAGGCGCCGATCGAGCGCCCCGCGGATCACGGTAGCTTCGTCGCCGAAACGCCGCGCGGCATGCAGCAATCGTGCGTTGACATCCGGCCAGCGGCGCTGCAATGGCGGCAGCACTTCATGGCGTAGATAGTTGCGCGCAAATCGCAGATCCGAATTGCTGTCGTCATCGATCCAGCTGATCCCTCGCGCTGCGGCCCAGACCGCAAGATCGGCGCGCGGCACTTCGAGCACGGGTCGCACCAGGTGCCCACGACCGAGTCGCCGCGTAACCGGCATGCCGGCGAGCGCGGTGACGCCGCCGCCGCGCAACAGGCGCCACAACATCGTCTCGGCTTGATCGTCGAGATGGTGCCCGAGCCACAATACATCGCCAACCTCGAGCAGTTCGCGAAACGCCACGTAGCGCGCGCGCCGCGCGGCCGCTTCGGTGCGACCATCGGCAACGACGACGCGGCGCGCGACGAACGCAATTCCACTCAACGCGCTGACGGTTTCACAATGGCGCTGCCATGCGTCGGCGTTTTGGCTCAATCCATGGTTGACGTGCAGCGCGAGCAGCCGGCTGCGATCCTGCACGAGGCGTGCAACCGCGTGCAGCAGAACGCTCGAGTCGTGTCCGCCGCTGTAGCCGACGACGATGCGGCGTGCGTCGCGCGACGGTAAGCCGACCAGCGCGGCCGCCACCGCTGTATCCACCGTCGCCGTTGCGGTCACGCCGAGCGACGGTAGTGCAGGCCAACGTGTCCCGCGCCAAACTCACTGCGCAGCGACGCGAGCAACGCATCACACGGGGCAACGCGCCACTGTGGAGGAAGCACCAGGCGACCCTCGGCGGCCCGCGAACGGTATGAAATCGCGACCGAACAGCCATCCTGGCGATGCGGTTCGAGCAGCGTTTTCAGGCGCTGCGCAAAGTCCCGCGACGCGGGCTCATCGCACACTTCGATCTGCAACCAGTCGGCAAACCGACGGCGCGCCTCATCCATCGTATAGATCTGCGTCACGCGCATCTTCAATGCGCCGGTGTATTCATCCGGCTGCACCTCGCCTTCCGCGACGAGCACCGCGTCTTTGAAGATCTTCGGCTTGTGTTGTTCGTAGACATCGGCAAACACCGACAACTCGATGCGGCCGCTGCGATCGTCGAGCGTCGTGAACGCCAGCGTTTCGCCGCGGCGGCTGCGCATCGTGCGGCTGTTGACGACGAGCCCCGCAACGCACTGCACGCCGCGTTCGACCTTGAGATCGGCGATTCGAACCGGGCAGAACTCACGGATCTCGGCCAGGTAGTCTTCGAGCGGATGTCCCGTGAGATACAGGCCCAGCGCCTCTTTTTCGGCGTCGAGCCGTTCGCGACGCGTCAGCGGGCGCGCGCGCACGACGGGACGCGCTACGGACTGCGACGCGGTGGAGTCGTCTGCAGAGGGTTTGACGAACGGTCCGCCGAACAGGTCGTCGATCCCGCTCGCCGCGTTGTGGGCCGCTTGTTCGGCGCCCTGCAGCGCGGTGTCGAGTTCACTGAGCAGCCGCCCGCGCACGCCATCGATCGTTTCGTCGGCCAACGCGAATCCATCCATCGCGCCGGCGCGGATCAGCGCCTCGACCACGCGTCGATTGGCCTTCCTGGCGTCGATCCGCCGGCAGAAGTCATCGAGGTCGACAAACGGCCCGTGCCGTTCGCGGCTCTCGCACATCGCGGTGACGGGGCCTTCGCCGATACCGCGGATCGCGCCGAGACCGTAGAGGATCCGGCCGTCGCTGACGGAGAATCGATAGCGGCTCACGTTCACGTCCGGCGGATCGAGCGGCAACTCCTTCTGGCGCACTTCCTCCACCAGCGTGACGATTTTGTCGGTGTGCTGCATGTCCGCGGACAGCACCGCCGCCATGAAACGATCCGCGTGATGCGCCTTCAGCCACGCTGTCTGATAGCTGAGCAACGCATACCCCGCCGCGTGCGATTTGTTGAAGCCGTATCCGGCAAACTTCTCCATCAGGTCGAACAGCTGCGCGGCCTTCGATTCGGAGACGCCGTTGCGCAACGCACCCGCTTTGAAGATGTCGCGCTGGCGCGCCATCTCATCGGGCTTCTTCTTACCCATTGCACGCCGCAACAGGTCCGCCGCGCCCAGGCTGTAGCCACCGATCACCTGCGCGATCTGCATGACCTGTTCCTGATAAACCATGATTCCGTACGTCGGCGACAGAATCGGTTCGAGTCGCGCATCGAGATATTCGACGCGTTCCCGGCCGTGCTTGCGCTTGACGAAATCCGGGATGAGTTCCATCGGACCGGGTCTGAACAACGCGACCAGCGCGATGATGTCTTCGAACCGGTCGGGCTTTGCCTGCTTGAGCAACTCGCGCATCCCGCGCGATTCGAACTGGAACACGGCTGTCGTCTCGGCCTGCTTCAGCAGGTCGAATACGCGCGGGTCGTCGAGCGGAATCTGCGTGATGTCGAGCACGGCGGCGCCGTCCGCGCGCGCTTCGTTGATCGCCGCCACCGTCCAATCGATGATTGTCAACGTCTTCAAGCCGAGGAAGTCGAACTTGACGAGACCTGCGCGTTCAACGTCGTCCTTGTCGAATTGCGACACGGCGCCGGCGCTCGCGTCGTCGACGTACAACGGGACGAACTCGGTCAGCTTCGCCGGCGCGATGACGACGCCGCCGGCATGTCTGCCGACATTGCGCACGATGCCTTCGAGCTTGTACGCCATGTCCATGATCTCGCCGACTTCGTCGTTGCCCGCAATGAAGTCGCGCAGCTCTGACGTTTCCGCAACGGCGCGCTCGAGCGTCATTCCCACTTCGAACGGAATCAGTTTCGACAAACGGTCGGCCAAGCCATACGGCTTGCCCTGAACCCGCGCCACGTCGCGCACCACCGCCTTCGCCGCCATCGTGCCGAAGGTCGCAATCTGGCTCACCGATTCGTGCCCATAACGTTGCGCGACGTGCGCGATCACCGCATCGCGGCCGATCATGCAGAAGTCGACATCGATATCCGGCATCGAAACCCGCTCGGGATTCAACAGCCGCTCGAACAGCAGGTCATACGCGAGTGGGTCGAGATCGGTGATACCAAGCGCGTACGCGGCCAGCGACCCGGTCCCGGAGCCGCGCCCGGGTCCCACTGGAATCCGCTGCGATTTCGCCCAGTTGACGAGTTCCATCACGATGAGGAAGTAGCCCGCAAATCCCATCTGATTGATGATTGCCACTTCGGCATCGAGCCGCGCTGCGTACGCGCCGTGTCGCTCCAACGACACAACGCTGCCGCGCTGGCTCATTGTCGACAACCGCCGCTCCAATCCCTCGCGCGCGACGCTCAAGAGATACGTTTCGATTGTTTCGCCTGCGGGGACCGGATACTTCGGCAGGAAATAGCTGCCGAGCTTGAGGCTGACGTTGCAGCGCTTCGCGATCTCGACCGCATTCGCCAACGCCTCGGGGACGTCGGCAAACAGCGCCGCCATTTCGGTCGCGCTCTTGAGGTGTTGCTCCTCGCTGTAGCGCCGTGCGCGGCGTGGATCGTTCAGCGTGCGTCCTTCCTGAATACAGACGCGCGTCTCGTGCGCTTCAAAATCGTCGCGGGACAGAAAACAGACGTCGTTGGACGCCACGACCGCGAGATCCAGTTCGCCCGCGAGTGCGACCGCAGCCGCCACGTGGGCCTCGTCGCCGTCGCGGCGCGTGCGCTCGAGTTCGAGGTAATAACGATCGCCGTAGATGCTGCTCCAGCGCGTCGCGCGCTGCCGTGCCAAGGCGACGTCGCCGCGCAACAGCGAATGACCGACATCGCCGCGCGCGCCGCCCGACAGCAGAATCACGCCGCCGCTGTATGTCTCGAGCCACGCGCGATCGACGCATCCCCGCCGCGCACCGTCGAGGTACGACTTCGATACCAGCGTGATGATGTTGCGATAACCCGTCTCATCGGCCGCAAGCACGACGCAGCGATACCGCGCGTCCGGGTCCAAGCCTTCGTCCGCATCGCGATATGTCAGGTCGGCGCCGATGATCGGCTTGACGCCCGCGGCCATACACGCGTCGTAAAATTTGATCAGACAAAACAGATTCGACCGGTCGGTCAACGCGACCGCCGGCATCTTCAGTGCGACCGCGCGGTCAACGAGCTCCTGCACCTTGATCAACCCGTCAGCGATCGAATACTCGGTGTGGACCTTCAGATGTACGAAGGCGTCGGCCATGCTCAGAATTCGTTCTCGAACATCACGACCACACTCGGTTCGCCGAGCGCGACGCGCACCGGCGCGAAGCTGCGCCGATGCAACTCGGTAGGCCCAAATCGCTCGATTGCCTCCAGATGCGCCGCCGTCGCGTAGCCCTTGTGGCGTTCGAAACCGTAGTTCGGATGATGCGCGGCGGCCCGATCCATCTCGCGATCGCGGATGACCTTGGCCACGATCGACGCCGCGCTGATCGCCGCGATGCGGTCGTCACCGCCAATGACCGCGACCGCCGGCATCGGCACGTTCGGCGTAAACGTCCCATCCACGTAGATGACGTCGGGGCGTACGCCCAGGTTCGCGACCGCGCGTTCCATCGCCAGCAGACTCGCACGCAGAATGTTGAGCAGATCGATCTCTGCGACCTCGGCGCGACCGACGCCGACCGCAAGCGCTTGCGACTCGATGATCTGCGCGAGTTCCGAGCGCCGCGCCGGACTGAGTTTTTTCGAGTCGCGCAGTCCGCTGATCGGCCGCGTCGCATCCAGAATCACCGCCGCGGCGATCACCGGCCCGGCCAACGGTCCGCGCCCCACCTCGTCGACGCCGGCGACAATCAGGTACGGCATCGGTTGGTCCTCGAATAGATCCATCTATGACGCCACGCGACGCGCCCGCCGTGATTCGGCGATGCTCGACATGAACTGCGTCACCACGGCGGAGCTACCGACGTGAGCCCCATCACCCACCGTGCTGTGTCTGCATAACGCTGCGTTGTTCGCCATCGTCACATGATGTCCGAGCGCGCAATCGTGCGCGACATGTACGTGCGCCAGCAACACATTGTTGTCGCCGACGACCGTACGACCCTGTCGCGTGCCCCGCTCGATCGTGACGCCTTCGCGAATGACATTGTCGTTGCCGATCAGCAACGACGTCGGATCGCCGTCGTGTGCGGACGGGTCATCACCGACGCTCGCAAACTGAAAGATCCGATTGTTGCGGCCGAGTTGCGTCGGACCCTTGACGATCACATGCGACGCAATCCGACCGCCGTCGCCAATCTCGACGTCCGCACCGATGATCGTCCAGGGTCCGATGGCGACGCCGACACCGATGCTCGCGCGCGGGTCGACGCTCGCGCGCGGATCGATCACTGGTGGCGGGCCCGACCAGTCGTGTGCGGCGCGCTAGAGCTTTTTTTCGACACAGATGATCTCGGCCGAACACGCGAGTTCGCCGTCGACGTAGGCGCTGCAGCCGAATTTCATCACGTGGCGTTTGTCCGCGATGATCTTCGACTCCATGTCGAGTCGATCACCAGGCGCCACCGGCCGTTTGAAGCGAACGTGATCCGTTCCACCGAGGTAATAGATGGAACCATCGGCCGGCGTACGCAACTTCGTCTTGAATGCCAATATCCCCGAGAGTTGCGCCAGCGCTTCGACGATCAACACGCCCGGCATGATCGGATGGCCGGGAAAATGGCCGTTGAAGAACGGTTCGTTGACCGACACGTTCTTGTAGCCCTTGATCGCCTGGCCAGGCTCGACCGACACCACCCGATCGACCAGCAGGAATGGATATCGATGCGGCAGATACGCGGAGATTTCCTTGATGTCCATCATATGCGTACGCCCGCACCTTTCGCGTCGGCGGACCCGCCGCGATTTCTTCTGATCCTATTTCTTCTGATTCAGGGCCTCTGTGACCTGCACGGTGATGTCGTGCTTGGGATCGGCGTACAGCACGTTCTGGCGGTGAATCACGAGGTCGTACTGTTCTTTCGCGATCATGTCCTTCAGGACCGCGTCGAGCTTCGGCGCCATCTGCCCGAGGATGTCCTGTTGCCGTTCGTTAACGACCTTTTGCAACTTGTTGACCTGAAACTGATAGTCGCCCTGCTTGTCCTCAATCTCTTTTTGCAGCTTGCGCTTCTCCGGATCGCTCATCACGTCGCCGTCCTTGACGAACTTCTCCTGCAGCTGATTGATCTGCGAGTTCAGATTCTTGACCGCGGTGTTGTCCGGAGCGAGGTCGCTCTCGAGCTTGGCGATCAACGCCTTCGCTTCCTCGCTTTCGCCAATGGCGCGCTGCACGTTGACCACGGCGATCTTCATTTCCGCGAACGCGCTGCCGGCGGTCAGCAGCAGCACGGGAAGTAGAATTAAACGACCGATCTTCAACACGAAAAATCTCCTAAACGGTTGTTCCAAATGGGGGCTGATCCGGCAAGCGGCGCATGTTACCTCAGAACGTCCGACCTAGCTCGAACTGGAAGAACTCGGGCTGGTCGGCGAAGTTGTCGTTGAACGCCTTCGCAATGCCAAACGTCATCGGGCCCATCCCTGTGATCCAGGTAATGCTGAAGCCGACCGAGTAGCGCAACAGGTTCAAATCGACCGAGCTGCAGATTTTGCTCACCTTAGGGCACTCGGTGTTGAACACGTTGCCGGCGTCGATGAAGAACACCGGGCGCACGGACCGGCCATCCTTGATGAACGGCAGCGGGAAAATGATCTCGGCGCCGCCTTCGATCAGCGTGTTGCCACCGAAGGGTTGACCACCGATCTCGGCATACGGATCAAATCGCGACGGCGTGGACCGCGGGCCGAGCGTGTTCTGCTTGAAGCCGCGGACGGAACCAAAACCGCCGGCGAAGAAGTTCTCATAAAACGGCAAGCCCTCGCCGTCGCCGTAGCTGTCGCCATAGCCGAGTTCACCGCGCAGGCGCAGCGTCAGTGTCTCCGTGAGCGGGAAGAAGATCTGATCTTTGTAGTCGAGCTTGTAGAACGTCAGATCGCTGAACGGCGCGGATACCTCGAGCGCCGCCGTCTGCGAACGACCTCGCGTCGGGAACAATCCACGATTCAGCGTCGAACTCGTCCAGCTGAGGCTCGTTTTGTAATTCAGAAAGGTATCGCCGTTCTCGATGACGAACTCCGTAATCTCCTGCGCCGCGTAGAACCCCGCGTCCAACTTCGTTTTTTCGACCGTCAAGCCGAAACCGATGCGCTGGGTCTCACCGATCGGGAACGAGAAATTCACACCCGCACCATAGGCATCTGTCGAATATGTCGCGAGGTTCTGCTGTTCGAAGTCGGTCGTGCGAAAGAACACGTTGTAGCCGCGGCTGATGCCATCGAGCGTGAAGTACGGATTGAAATAGTTGAACGCGACTGCGCGCTGATATTCGCTCCAGCTGATGTTCAACGACATGCTGTTGCCGGTGCCCAGCACGTTCGATTCCTGATACCCCGCGCCGACGATCAAACCAGAAGTCTGGGCATAACCGAGCGTTGCGGAAATGCTGCCTGACGGCTGTTCCTCGACACTGAAGTCGACATCGATCTGATCATCGGTGCCGGCCACCGCCGGCGTCTCGACGTTGACTTCTTTGAAGAACCCCAACCGCTCGAGCCGTGTCTTCGACAACTCGATCAACGCGGTCGACGCCCAGCCACCTTCCATCTGGCGCATCTCGCGGCGCAACACTTCATCCTGCGTGACAGTGTTGCCCTTGAACTCCACTCGACGGACGTACGCGCGATTGCCGGCTTCGACCATGAAACGCACATCGACCGTGCCGTCGTCATGCACTTGCGGCACGCCCGAGGCACTAGCAAACGTATATCCGGAATTGCCGAGCGCCTGCGTCAGCCGCTCCTCGCTCGCGGTCAGCAACGCCCCCGAAAATATCTGACCCGGCTCGACGAGCAGCAGCGACCGCAGCGCGTCCGGCGAGACGTCGTGCAATTCGCCGACGAGTTCCACCTTTGCGATTCGGTAGATGCCGCCTTCAGTGACGTTGATCGTCAGATAGACCTGGCGCTTGTCCGGCGTGATGCTGACCTGCGTCGAGTCGACGTTGAATTGGACATAGCCACGGTCTTTGTAATACGACTCGAGCTTCTCGAGGTCGCCCTTGAGTTTCTCCTTCGAATACTTGTCGTCGTTCTTGAAGAACGAAAACAAGCTCGGCAACTTCAACTCGAACACGTCGAGCAGCTCGCTCTCCGAGAACGCGTGGTTGCCAACGACATTGAAATGCCGGATGCCGGTCGTCTTGCCTTCCTTGATGTCGATGTGAATCGCAACGCGGTTGCGCGGCAACTCTTCGACCTTCGTGTCGATGCTCGCGCCATAGCGCCCCTGCGCGACATATTGGCGTTCGAGTTCGAGCTGCACCCGCTCGAGCGTCGACTGTTTGAAGATCTCGCCGTCCTTGAGACCTTGTTTGCCGAGACCTTCGGTCAATGCTTCGGTCTTGATCGATTTGTTGCCCTTGATCTCGATCGAATCGATCGCGGGACGTTCGACGACGGTGACGATCAGAGCGTCGCCGTCACGCGTCAAGCGGACGTCGCGAAAGTAGCCCGATTGAAACAGGAGCCGGATCAATTGCCGGATCGCCACTTCATCGACTTGATCGCCGACATTGACGGGCAGCAGATTGAAGACGGTACCGGCCGAGACGCGCTGAAGTCCCTGGATCCGGATGTCGGAGATCGTGAACACGTCGGCGAGCGCGAGCGTTGGCCACAACAGCGCGACGGCGAGCCATCGCTTCATCGATATCCCCCAAACATGCGTGGCCTCAGGTCAGAATAATCGTGTCAGATCGTTGTAGAACGCCAGCAGCATCATGCAACCAACGATGGCGAGCCCGATCTGCATTCCCCATGCCTGCACGCGTTCCGGCACCGGCCGCCGAAGCGCCATTTCGGCGAGACAGAACATGACGTGTCCGCCATCGAGGATCGGGATCGGCAACAGATTCAGCACACCGAGGCTGATGCTGAGCAACGCCAACACGCGCAGGAAACTCTCCCAGCCGCTGCGCGCAGAATCGCCCGCCACCTTCGCGATCGTGATGGGACCGGACAGATTCCGCGCGGAGACGAGGCCGGTCACCATCTTCTTCATCAGATCCAGCGTCATCAACGTCTTCGACCCGGTCTCACGCAGAGCCATCGGCACCGCAGCGAACACGCCGTAATCCAATTCACGAAACAACGGTGCGACGCCGACGTAGCCATAGTCGCTGCCGTCATCGGCCGCGCGCGAACTGGGCCGCAGTAAAAACTGGAGTTGCGAGCCGTCGCGGTCGATGTCGATCGTCAGGTCTTTGCCGGCCGACTTACGCACGAGTTCGACCCAATCAGCCCACTGCATCATTGGCGCCCCATCGACGGCGACGACGCGATCCCACGACCGCAACCCGGCCGCGTGTGCCGGGCCATCTTCGAGTACCGTACCGAAGATCGCCGGCAACGTCGGCACCAGCCCCAACGACCGAAAGAGTTCGGGTTCGTCAACGCCGCGCTGCCAGTCGGCGATTGCGAGTCGATGTGACGTCGCGACGGTTGTGCCCGGCTGGCGACTCTCGAGCATGATCGAACCACTGTCGCCGAGCCTTGAGGCGAGCGCCATGCTGACCTCGGCCCACGATTGGGTCTGCGCGGCATCGACGCTGACGATCTCTTCGCCGCCACGCAGCCCTGCTGCAAATGCCGGAGTGTCCGCCGCGGGCTCGGCGATGATCGGGATCAAGTCGGTGGTGCCGGCGACGAACAGTCCCCAGTACAGCACCAGCGCAAGCAGAAAATTCGCGACCGGACCGCCAAGCGCAAACGCGATCCGCTGCAACGGCGTCAGCCGATTGAACGTCTTGTCCGCATCCTCGGGCGCCACATCGCCTTCACGTTCATCGAGGATCTTGACGTAGCCGCCGAGCGGCACCGCGGCCAGCACGAATTCGGTGCCGCGGCGATCGAAGCGCGAGAAAAGCGCAGGCCCAAAGCCGATCGAAAATCGAATCACCTTCGCGCCGGCCCAGCGTGCGACGAGAAAATGTCCCAGCTCGTGCACGGTCACGAGCACCGCGAGCGTTGCAATCAGAGCGAGCACGTACTGCATGATTTGCATGCGTCAACGCATCCCGTGGTTTGACGTGTTTGACCGGCGCACGCGCTGCAAGTTGCTTCGTGCCGCGAGTCCCGTTCGAGGCGCCGGCTGAGAGCGCGCGGGCGACGGCGCGCGATGATAGCAGTTCACGACCCGTGCCCGACGACAAACGCGACGCACGGCAGTGTTGCGAGCAGCGAGTCGATTCGATCGAGCATGCCGCCGTGACCCGGAAAGAGCGAACCCGAGTCCTTGACGTCGCTCGTGCGTTTCAACGCGCTCTCGAACAGATCGCCGAATACCGATATGACCGCGACGAGCAACGCACCAATCACCCAATACGCCGCGTGCGGCGTCAGCATTACGAGCGCCGGCAACAGCAGCCCGAGTGCGGTACCGATCAGGGTCGCGAGCGCCACTCCACCGAATGCACCCTCCCACGTCTTGCCGGGACTGACTTGTGCTGCGAGTTTGCGCCGCCCGAATCGGCGCCCACAAAAATACGCGCCGATATCGGTGCTCCAGACGACGACGAACAACCACAGGATGATCCATGGGCCGCCGTCGCTGCCGACCAGCGCAACGAGCGCGAGCCACGCGCCGCCGACCACGACATAGCCGGCGGGTATCAGCACAGGTGGCTTCAGCAGCTGACCACTCGATGGATACGTCAGCACGATCACCGCAGCGACCAACCAGAATGCAACGACCACCGCGAACACGTACTGCCAGATGCCAGGGACCTCGAGCAGCATCCATCCAAGCGCCGCGAACCCGGCAAGATAAAGTGCTTTCGCGATGCTGCCGCGCACGCGCGCGAGGTTTGCCCACTCGAACACACCAAGGCAGGAGAGCACCAGAAAGACGATCGCGAACGGCAACGGCGGGAGCAGGAAGATCGCAGCGATGACGCTCGGCGCCGCTATCAGCGCCGTGACCACCCTCAAACGCAGCATGTGTCCGGTCGGTCACTGCCCAGACGCGGTCTCAAGGCCGCCGTCCGAACCGGCGCTGGCGCGCGCGAAACACTTCGAAGGCATCGGCCAGGCACACCTCGTCGAACTCGGGCCAGTACGCGTCGGTGAAATAGAGTTCGCTATACGCGAGATCCCACAACAGGAAATTACTGATGCGCTGATCGCCGCCCGTGCGAATGCACAGATCCGGCGGCGGCAAACTGCCCATCGACAACATCGCACCCACCGTATGCTCGTCGACTTTGTCCGGATCGACGTGACCTGCACCGACCGCGCGTGCCAAAGCCTGCATCGCTTGCGTGATATCCCAGCGGCCACCGTAATTCGCCGCGATCGTCAGATGCAGTTGATCGTTGTCGCGTGTGATCTGCTCGGCGCGCTTCATCAACATCTGCAGTTCGGCGGCGAAGCGACTGCGATCGCCGATGATGCGCAAGCGCACGCCGCGCTCGCGCAGCTCATCGACGTTGTCCTCGAGAAAGCGCCGCATCAATTGCAGCAACAGATCGACCTCACGCTTCGGTCGATCGAGATTCTCAGTCGACAACGCAAAGATCGTCAGGTAGCGCACGCCAAGATCGGCGCAACGTTCTGCGATTGGACGGATGTTTCTGGCCCCAGCGCGATGACCCGCGGCACCCGGCAGATGCCGCGCTTTTGCCCACCGGTGGTTGCCGTCCATGATGATGGCGACATGGCTCGGCACGGGGTCGTTATCGATCGGGGCGGAGCTGGTTTGAAGCTCAGACATATCGCTGTGAAGTCCGCTGTCAGCGTCGAGATTCTAGCGTTAAATCTTTAATAAATCGGCTTCTTTATCCGCCAAAGCGTGATCGATGTCTGCTATTCGCTTATCCGTCAGCTTCTGAATGTCCTCTTCCGCGCGGCGGGCGTCGTCTTCAGAAATCTCCTTCTCTTTCACCAGCTCCCGCACCTCGCTGATCGCGTCGCGGCGGATGTTACGGACAGCGACGCGTGCGGATTCTGCTTCCTGTTTCGCGTGCCGCGCCAGATCGCGCCGGTTCTCTTCCGATAGCGCCGGCAGCGGTAGCCGGATGACGTCGGACCCGCCTACTGGGTTGATGCCGAGGTCACTCTTGAGGATCGCTTTTTCGATCTCCGGCAACAGCTTCTTATCCCACGGTGAGATCAGCAGCGTACGTGCGTCTTCGACGCTGATGGAAGCGACCTGATTGAGGGGCGTCTCGGCGCCGTAGTAGATGACGTGAATGCCTTCGAGGATCGCGGGGTTCGCGCGTCCGGTGCGAATACGACCGAATGCGTGCGTCAGCGCCTCGAGTGACTTGCCCATCCGCTGATTCATTCCCTGTTTGATCGCATCGATCACAGTGCTACCTCGTGGTTGCCACGTCTTGGCTTCAGTCAACGGTTCTTAGTTGAGTCAGGCCGTAGCGCCATCGATCAACGTCCCGATGCGCTCACCGGCCGCGATCCGCTGCAGCGCGCCAGCGCAATTGATGTCGAACACGACAATTGGCATCGCGTGATCGCGGCACAGACAAATGGCGGTCATATCCATGACCTTCAGGTTACGGCTGATGACGTCATCGTAGCCCAGGCGATCGAAACGTTTTGCGTGCGCATCCACGTGCGGATCCGAGGTGTACACACCGTCCACCTTTGTCGCTTTCAACACCAACTGTGCGCCAATCTCGATGGCGCGCAAGCACGCGGCGGAGTCTGTCGTGAAAAAAGGATTGCCGGTGCCGGCCGCGAAGATCACGACGTGACCCGATTGGATCAGTTCCAATGCGCGCGGTTTGGAATAGCCTTCGACCATGCCGGCCATCGGAATCGCCGATAACACGCTCGCGCGTGCGCCGAGCGAACCGAGGACGTCGCGAAACGCGAGCGCATTCATCACGGTCGCGAGCATTCCCATGTGATCGCCGGTCACGCGGTCGAGACCGGCGGCGGCGAGCGCGCGGCCGCGAAACAGATTGCCGCCGCCGAGTACGAGCCCGAACTCGACACCGGAGCGCTGCGTCGCCACGATCTCTCGACCGATGCGGCGAACCACTTCGGGGTCGATGCCGAACTCGGCTTCCCCGGCCAATGCTTCACCGCTGAGCTTGAGCAGATAGCGCGCTGCAGGCATTGCCATGAGACGCTCTAGTGACCCCTGACTTGGGCCGCGACCTCCGCGGCAAAATCCTTCTCGACCTTGTCGATGCCCTCGCCGACTTCGAAGCGGACGAAGCCGGTGCAGCGCGCGTGTTTTTGTGCGAGGAGTTGGCTCACGCGCGTCTTGTCGTCTTTGACGAACGGCTGATCGAGCAGGCTCACCTCGGCCAGGAATTTGCGAACGCGACCTTCGACCATCTTCGCGATGATGTCCGCCGGCTTGCCGCTGTCCTGCGCCTGCGCCGTGAAAATCTCGCGCTCCTTTGCGACGATCTCGGGCGCGACATCGGCACTCGAGACCACGAGCGGTCTGATCGCGGTGACGTGCATCGCGAGATCGCGCCCGAGTTCCG
>CAYUMA010000879.1:0-15380 GCA_964445675.1 uncultured Pseudomonadales bacterium
GGCGGCGGCTTCGGCGGTCTGCCCTGACTCCGCGTACGCCCAACCGAGGTCACCGACGTACAGCAGCGACATCGGATCGAGGTCGATCGCGCGTTGCATATACGCCTGGCCCTGCAACTGTTCCTGTTGCAACCACAGGTAATGGGCGTAGCCGCTCGCCGCTTCCGCATCGCTCGGATTCAGTTCGACTGCGCGTTTGTATGCGGCACCGCTGCCATGCTTGTACTGCGCCCACAAGATGAGTCCCAGCACGGCGTAGCCCTCAGCGAGGTTCGGGTCGAGGCTCAGCGCGCGCCGCGCATTGTTTTCGGCGGCTGCGACATCCACCCCTTGAAACAGCAGCGCCTTCGCGAGCCGCGCATGCGCGGCGGCCGATTCCGGATCCTGTTCGATGACCTGCCGGTACAGATCGATCACCTTGCCCTGGTCCGCGGGATTGACCGCGCTCTGCTGATGGCTGCGCGCGAGCAGCATCAGATCATTGACGTTCGCCTGCCACTGCGGCGCCGGGAAATCGGCCTCGGTGACCTGCGGCAGGATCTGATGCGCGGCCGCCAGCGCGATCTCCTGCTGCAACGCAAGCAGATCGCCGGCCGGCCGATCGTAGCTCTGCGACCACGACTGCAGCCCCCTCGCGCCGTCGATCAGACGCACGGTGACGCGAATACGGTCGCCGCTTTTGCGCAGGCTGCCCTCTACCAGCGTTGCCGCGTGCAGCGCCGCGGCCATTTCGGTCAGCTCGAGATCGCGATCCTTGAACGCCTTCGACGACCTCCGTGCCGCGACGCGCAAGCCGCGTACACGACTCAATTGATCCCGCAGTTCGTCGCTGAAGCCTTCACTGAGGTAGGCATCTTCATCGCGACCGCTGAGGTTTTCGAACGGCAGTATCGCGATCGTATCGGCGGCGATATCGGCGACCGGCTCCGCCCCCTTGACCACTGGCCCCTCGTTCGACTCAATGGGCCGTCGCCACAGGTCCCAGCCGACCGTCGCAATAGCCAGTACGACACACGCGGCGATCAACGCCGCTTCGCGCTTCTCGACGCGCTGCCGGCCCGGTGTGCCGTGGTACCACGCCACCACCACTGCAATCGGGATCCCCCACACCAACAGAATCGCTGCAGCGCGACTCATCAATGGCGGCCAGCCGAGTAGCTGTACCAGCAGGCTCAAACCCTGCAATGCACCGAATGCCGCCGCGATGTATGCCGCGGTCCACCGCAGCACCGGACTGCGCCACATCCGTATCGGCCAAGCCACCTGCTCCACTTAAAGTGCCTCCGGGAGCGCACCAACCAACAACACTGCAAGGGCGCGCCGCATGATCACGTCAGATTACACCCGCGGCCTAGTTGACGCGCGCGGGTTCAGTGAATCGCACCAGCGGCTCCGCCATGATCAGCAAACTGATCGCCGTGTAGATCACCATCAGTACCGTCAACGGCACGGAAGCGATCACCGCCCGCCGGTAGGTCCCGAACTCACGCAGCGCAACGCGGTGCGCAAGCCAGATCGACACGATGTGACCGGTGACGATCGACACAAGCGCCAGACGCCACGTCGTTGCGGCACCGACGATACCGATGTCGAGATCGAACATGCTGGTCCCGAACAGGTCCCAGCCGCGCGCGAATGGATCCGAGAGCAACGGAATCATCATTTGGCCGTAGATCAGCAGGTACGTGAAATAGTGCGCGACGTTATAAGCGATAGCGATCGGGACGAGCGTCAGCGCAAATAACTTCGCGATGGTGAGCGTCGAGCGATCGAGCGCCAGCCGCGCGGTGGTGAAGCAAGCGACAAGGTAGGCGCCCAGAAACAGCAGCCAGACGCAAACGAGGCCGACAGTTCCACTGAAGTAACGGGACCCGTTTGCGAGGCCTGGCAGCCACGCCTCCAAGGAGCGCTGAGCAAGGGCCATAAGGCTGGTACCGAGCAGGCCGTCGAACAACACGGTTGCGAGCATCGCGACCACAAACCCCACCATTGCGAACGACACGACCGGCGGCGCGATGAGGCGACGGCCCGGCGCCCGTGCCATGAGACCGCGGCCGTCCTCGGTCACGCCGATCGGTGCAAAACGACCCAGCGTCGCGAAGTAGATGGCGAAGACATCCACGTTGCGGCGCCATGCGCCGACGCCAAACATCGCCATGCCGATCAGCGTCACCGCCGACCACACGACGACCATCCACGCGAGATGCGATGGCTCCACCGCGTGCGGATAAAGCAGTTCGATCCAGACAAAGAGCAGCAGCAACAAGACCGCCGGCCACGCGCCCAAACGGTCCGGATAGCTGAAGCCGAACCTGATACCACCGATTCGTCCGAGGCGCCGCGCAGCCACATCGAGCCAGTCGAAAATCGTTCGCCACGGATCGAGTACTGCCCAGATATCGCCGCAGCATGCGACGACGAATGAAAACCCCACCCACCACACGATCCAGACCAGCACCGGCGCGATGTTCTCCTCGGGATCCGGCGGGCCAAACAAGCCTCCGATCACAACCAGCAGCAGCGCAATCACGCCAATGGTCTGCACCAGCCTGCGCAGTATCGGCAGCAGCGGTCCGAGCGGCACAACGAGGCCAGCGTCCCCGGACTCGCTCGGCGCGCGGCGAACGAAAAGCGCGGCCACGATGAACGACAGCGCAACCGTCGCCGCTGCGCCGATGACGAAGTAACTCAGCGGCGCGGGAAGGTCGTATCGCTCGCCAAACGCGTGTGGCCACGCAGTAGTCGGCGTCGATATGAGGCACAGTGTGGAAAGAACGCGGCCCCGACTCAGTCCGCACCTCAACGCGGCCACACTTCGAGGGTGGCCAGCGGCGGCCCGTGATGATCGTTCGTCGACGAGGCCCCTTCGGAATGCCATTCGATCCGGAAGCGCCCCGTCGCGCGCGCGGTGAAATTCAATTCCGCAGGAGCATCAGGCGCAACCTTCGCGTGCAGGCGGTAGGCATGCAGGTGGATCTGCCCGGCGACGTCACTCGTGACGCGCAACTGCACCACGTCGTTTTCGTTCACGCGCAATACGCGCGGTTCGGCGGTATCGCCAGCGGTCGCAACTGCTAAAGCGAACGTCTTCGTAGCCGGTGCAGATGAAGGATCAGCGGCGGTGGTCAGACCGCAGACAAGTATCGGCCACGCCGCCAAGACCCAACGCGCCCGGCGCATTCGTGAGGGGTCGGTTTCTCTTCGTATCATGTCGGGAGCCTAGCCTGCCACAGGAACCAACACAACAGAGCCCCCCACCGAGACGATTGAGGTGCGCTGGACTGTGTACACGCACTTGGTCGTTCGGTAGCGTTGTCGCTCTTTGAGTGAGGAGGAAGCCATGGCCGGGGAAAGGCTGCGTCTGGCCGGTCAGGTCGCTGTGGTGGCAGGTGCGACACGCGGCGCGGGACGCGGCATTGCGAGATCGTTGGGAGAGGCGGGAGCCCTCGTCTATTGCACTGGACGCAGCGCGGCGGGGCACAAAGGCATGGACCGCCCTGAGACGCTCGAAGAGACAGTCGCGCTGATCGAAAAAGCCGGCGGGCGCGCGGTCGCCGTTCGCACGGACCATACGCACGAGGAGGAAGTGGCGAGCCTCGCCGCGCAAGTGCGACGCGACGCGGGGCGCCTCGACGTGCTCGTCAACAGCATCTGGGGCGTCGATCCGAAGGGCGTTTCCTCGTGTGGGCACGGTACTGCCAGATCCACCAGGACCCTGCTCGGGAAGAACTCGCGGTACTGCTCGCGAACGCGCTCGGGTTCGCAGGCTCGGGTCCAGGCCTGATTCCAATGAAGGCGCAACCATGAAGAGCAACACCACGCCGATTGCACTCGGATTTCGTGCGGCCCGAGGCGGCGGCGTAGTCGTGGCCGTCACCGTCGATGGTCGCGAGCCTCGCGTCGTGTTGTCCACGTTTCTTGCAACGGGAACCGCGGGCGACCGCCTCTCCCTCGAGCCCTATCACGTCGCCGCCGAGATGGAGCGAGATCCGCAAGGCGCAGCGTCGGCCGAAGCCGCGGACGCCGTCGCCGAGGGTCGCAAGCGCCAAGGCGAGCTGGCGGCGAGAGGTTTGGACGCTATCGTGCGTCAGGTGCGCGATGCGCGACGCGCGCCTGTCGTTGCGGCGCTGCTCGTCAATCGAGCTGGCTGGATCACCGACCCGTTGGCGTACAGTCTCGAATGGCGGGAGCACGTGCCGGTCGCCGAAGGACTCGCCGTGCGGGACGCTATTCGGTTTGCGTTCGTTCAATGCAGCATCGAAGTCGCCGAGGTCGACGAGAAGTCGCTGCACAACGTTGCGTCGAAGCAGCTCGGCACGTCACCCGATGACCTCGAGATCCGCTTGAAGTCGCTCGGCGCGACAGTCGGCAAGCCGTGGCGGAGAGAGCAAAAGCTCGCATGCCTCGCCGCCTGGGTTACGGTTCACGGTTGAGGTTTAAGGCCAGCAAACACAATCGGCGCGTCCAGCGCTTAGAGGACGCGCATCAAGAGCGCTTAGAGGAGTCGTGAGTGTCGGAGTTGTCCCTTGACCACGCGCGTCGCGCGTTGCTCGTGTCGCTCGTCAGCGTCGGCATGGGGTTTACGGTGCTGTTCCCGGTTCTTGCACCGGCAGGCCGGGAGATGGGCTTGTCCGAGTTTCAGATCACGTCGATCATCGGCGCGTCATCGCTGACGATCTTCCTGACGAGCCCGATATGGGGACGCATCAGCGACACCTGGGGCCGCAAACGCGTGCTGCTCATCGGGTTGTTCGGGTTCGTCGTGGGAACCGCGCTCTTCAATTCGGCCCTCCATGCGGGGCTGTCGGGCGTCTTGACCGGCTGGACGCTGTTCGCAGTGCTCGTAGCCGCGCGGATGACGCACGCGGCGATGATGTCCGCGACGATGCCCGCCGCGAATGCGTACATGGCGGATATCACCGACGCCAGCAACCGCACGAAGGGGATGGGCGCAGCAGGTGCTGCGAACAATTTCGGCTCGATTCTGGGGCCGGCGGTGGCCGGGCTCGCGGTGTTTTCGCTGTTGCTGCCGCTGTGGGTCATGGCGGCGGTGGCGCTCTTGAACGGGCTCTTCGTCTGGCGCGTGCTGCCGGAGCCGCCCCGGCAAGCCGCCCCCCGGCGCAGCCCGCGGATGAAATACACCGACCGCCGCATCCTGCCGTTCATCATTGTCGGTGTCTTGATGTTCAGCGGCATGGCGCTCGTGCAGCAGACGATGGGATTTCGCTTCCAGGACACGCTCGGGCTCAGCGCCGGCGAAACGGCCCGCACGTTCGGCTTTGCGATGATGGGAACCGCGGCAGCTTCGCTGATCGCGCAAGCGGTGATCGTGCAACGCCTGACGTTGCCGCCGTTTACGCTGCTGCGCCTCGCGATGCCGCTGCTGATCGCGGCGTTCACGATCATGGCGATCGCCGATTCGCAGGTCTGGCTGTCGATCGCGATGGCGGTGCTCGGCTTCGGCATGGGTCTCGCCGGACCCGCGTTTTCGGCCGGCGCGTCACTCGCGGTGTCGCCGCAGGAACAAGGCGCCGTCGCTGGCGTCGCCGGATCGTGCGGGCCGCTCGGCTTTGCGATCGGCCCGCTGGTCGGCGGCATGCTGTATCAGATCAATCCCGCGTTGCCCTACGCGTTCGCCGCCGCGATCTACGTCGCGCTGTTCCTCTCGATGCCGTGGCTCGGCAGGCGCGTCACACAGCACTCGGACTGATGGGGTCGATGGGGTCAGACCCCGTTATCCCATTTTGTCCCTTGGCGAGTCGCAAGCGCCGGTCCCGCGCCGTCGTCTTCGTGTTTGAAAAACGCATAGCCGGTTGTCGCTGAAGTTGCGGTGGCTCGCGTGAGCCAGCCCTCGAGCGCCGCGTCGTCGTACGCCTGTTGGCGCAAGCGCAGGTACAACCACGACGTCGTCGCGATGCGTGTCGGTAGCGCCAGTTCGCCGTCGTCCGACACACAAATCGCGACGTTCCGATTCGCGAGCGCGGCGAACACTTCGTCGTCGAACCACGAGACGTGGCGGAACTCCAGCGCCGACGGCATCGCTGCCGGCAGCGTCGTGAGAAACGCGTTCAACCGCTCCATGTCCTTGCGCAGATTCGGCGGCAACTGGAACAACACGGCACCGAGCCGGTCCCCGAGCGCCTGCAGTTTGTCCACGAGGTAGTTGACGGAATCCGCCGTATCGACCAACCGCTGATCGTGCGTGATGCGCTTCGACGCCTTGATCACGAACCGGAACGACGCCGGCACCGCATCGGCCCAAGCGGCGAGCACGTGGCTGCGCGGCATCCGATAGAACGTGTTGTTGATTTCCACCGCCGGCAATCGCTGCGCGTAGTACGCGAGCATCGCTCCAGCGCCGAGGTCGTCAGGATAAAACGACTCCTTCCACTCCTTAATAGCTGTAGCCGCTCGTGCCGCTGTACCAGTTCATCGCACATGCCTTCGACGCCGCGGAATGTCGATGACCTTAGTCCAACGGTCCGGCCGTGCTCAAGCCAATCACAGCGACCACCGTCGCCTCGACGGCCGCGCTACTAGCCCGCAGCGCCGTGCTTGAAGGTGAACCGGACCACGCCGCGCACCGGCACCGGACGTCCGTCTTCGACCACCGGCTCGAACCGCCAGCGATTGATGGCATTGATCGCCGCACCTTCGAAGATCGGTGCCGACGAGTCGTGCGCGTTCGCATCGCGCACCTCGCCAGACTCGGTGACCGTGAACTCGATGTCGGCCCAGCCTTCAACGCGCTTCGCCTCTGCGCTGCGCGGATAGGTCGGAGCGACCTGCCTTCTGATCTTCAGTTCGCTGACAGCGTAGAGTCGGTCGAACCGCCCCTCGCGCGCGTTTTTCAGGCGGGTTTGATACATCAGTTCCTGCTGCAATGACGCGAGGCGCGCGGCATCCGCTCCGGCGACCTTCGCCTGCAGCAAAACGGCATCGGCCTGATCCAACGAACCGCCAGCAATGAGTATTTCCGCGCGATCGATCAGCGCGCTGCGAACGAGATTGAGGCCCTGCTGCGCCGCATCGGACTTCGGCTCGCGCGCGAGCACTGCGTTGAAGAGATCGAACGCGTTCGGCATTGCCGGTGGCATCAGGCGATCGGCTTGCAGCGCTTCCGACGCGGCGAGCAGGTCGTTCTGGATGCTGCGGTCATCACCGCGTCTTGACTGATTCGACGATTTCTCGATCTCTGCAATACCGGGCGCACCAGGATCGATCGCGCGCGCCGCCTCCGCGAATTTCTGTGCCTTGCCATGCTCTCCGGCAATCAAAGCTGACTGCGCGTTTGCAATCATCCGCTGCACGATCGAGCGCATGCCTTGCGCCGCAACGGAATTGTTGGCGTCCAACGCGATGATCGCGCGATAGGAATCGGCTGCGTTGTCGCCCTTCGGACTCACCAGATTGCCACGCACCGATTGATCGAGCGCTTTCGCCGTCAACACCTGGATGCGTTCGAGTCGATTGATGCGCTTGCGCAGATCGTGTGCGTGCGCATCGTCGGGACGCACATTCACGATCACCGCCGCATACGCGCGCGCCGCTTCCCAATCGTTCTGGAAAGCCGCACCTTCGGCCTGGTTCTCGAGATACGCGACGACCCGCTCGACGCCCTGTGCCGCGTCCTTGTTGCCTGGCTCGGTCTCGAGCAGCGAGCGGTAGTAATTCAACGCATTGTCGAATTCGGGCTCGATGATGCGTCCCGCCGCGAACGCGATCTCGGCCTGTTCGAGCAGCGAGTTCGACGTCGGCAGGGTCACCGCCGGGCCGCGTTCGATTTTTGCGCTCGCGGTCGGAGTGCTCGCCGCGTCCCGGTCGAACATCGCATCGGGCGTCACTGTCGCGTCGTGCTTGACGAATACCCAGGCCGCGAACACGCCGGCAATGACGACAGCCGAGGCCGCACCGAAACTGTCGGCGATACTCGATCCGGCGCGTTCTCGTCCAAACAGCGCAGAAGTTGCCATCGTCACGCCATACCGTTGAGTGTGAGGAATCGATCGCGCAGCCGTCGAATGCGGCCAACGACCGCGCCGATGACGCCGTCGGTGGTGATCTCGTGTTCTGGCACCGCATGCCGCCGGCGCATCGCGGGATCCGCGCTCAACTCGCGATGTTTGACCACTGCCGATTCAACGGACAAGCGACACTGTCCGGCATGCAGCGGCTTCATCAGGAACCTGAAGATCTGCCCGTAGTTGATCAGATCGATCAGCAACTGCGCGTCCGAACGGCTGCTCGCAACGATCGTCACAAGTTCGGGGACGTGGCGCTTCAACGTGGTCGTCAGCGTCGCAATCTGATGTTCGCTGACCGTCGTATCGGTGAGCATCACACCGATCGGATGCGTTTCGAGCGCGGCAACCGCTGCGTCGAGCGACTGGACGTGATGCAGCCGCCGGCTGCCGTCGAGCGCCGCATTCAACGCGGCGACCACAGCACTGTCCCGCGTCAGTACGAGCACGTCGACATCGTGCGTGTTCGCTCTCGCGCGCTTGTTGTGTGCGTTGGGCGTGCCTGCATCGGGCAGAGGCGCCGGCGATTTCTGCGCCGGCCTGCGCAGTATCGGGGTCAACGTCGTTCGCCGCACCGGCGCGGCCGGATGCGGCGCCTGCGGTTTGGTCGATGGCGCCGAACCCGAATCGCTGCGAGGCACCGTTCGATGAGCACTGGGTTCGATAACGTTGGCCGCGCCCGGACGACGCAGCGCTTCGACCGTGATCCCTGCAGCGAGCCCGATCGCTTCTTTCAACTGATCACTCGGGCACGGCTTCGTCAGGTAGCGAAACACCTCGCCTTCGTTGATCGACGCCTCGATCGCATTCAGATCCGCATAGCCGGTCAACAGAATCCGCATCGCATTCGGGGCGAGATGCTTGACCGCCTTCAATACCTCTACACCGGTCATGCCGGGCATGCGCTGATCGGAGACGATGACGTCGACCGTATGGCCGCGCAGCAGATCGAGCGCTTCCTGGCCGCTGTTCGCGAGCAGTACGTCGTAATCGCGGCGGAACATCGCGCGCATCGATGTCAACACGCGGGGTTCGTCGTCGACGAACAACACTGTTGCTCGCTTCACTGCGGCTTCCATCTCAGGCGGCCTCCGCATCGGGGGTCGCAGCGGTGTCCACGTCTGTTCGGGTGACGCCGCGGTCGATCGGCAGACTGATCGTGATCGCGGTACCGGCCCCGACCTTCGAATCGATACTGATGCGCCCACCATGTTCATTCACGATTCTGTTGACGATCGACAATCCGAGTCCGGTGCCCTGGCCGACCGGTTTCGTCGTGAAGAACGGGTCCATGACCTTGTCGATGTGCTCCGGCGCAATGCCGCAGCCGGTGTCGCACACCTCGATGTCGACCCATCCCTCGCGCGCGGTTGTCGTGATCGTCAGCGTGCCTTTGCCGTCCATCGCATGCACGGCGTTCGTCACCAGATTGATGAACACCTGGTTGATCTGCGAGGGCGCACACAGGATCTTCGGCAGATTGCCGAGGCGGCGGTCGACGGTCACGCCGTACTTCAACAGGTTGCGCGTGATCAGCAGCGTCTTCTCAATGCCTTCGTGGACGTCGAAGTGGTCTTCCGCGGCGCGATCCAATCGACTGAAGTCCTTCAGGCTCTGCACCAGTTCGCTGATCTGTTTCAGACCGTCGGTGCTGTCCTGCGCGAGCGCGACGATCTCGTCGATCGTCTCGGTCAGCGCGGCCGGATCGACGCAGTCGATGAGCCGCTGCAGCGCCTCGCGCACTTCGGGCGCCTGCGCACCGCGCTGCTCGACCAGTCGGACCAGTCGAGTCGCATTCACGGTGCACTCGCGCAGCTCTTCGACGTTCTCGGCCGTCACTGTCGCGTTATTCAGCACGTACAGCAGCGGTGTGTTGATCTCGTGGACGATGCCCGCGACCAACTGTCCGAGCGACGACATCTTCTCGGCCTGGACCAGCTGCACCTGGGATTCCTTCAGCTCGTCGTACGCGGACTCGAGGTCGCGAGTCCGCTCTTTGACACGCGCCTCCAGAGAGGCGTTGGCGATTGCGAGGTCGACGTGCGAGAGATTCAGTGCGCGATAGCTCACTTGCAGGCGGATGCCGAAGTACCCGAGCACGATCAGCAGCAGCACCGTGTAGACGTTCAGCAGCACGCGCGAGTCGTTGACTGTCGTCAGACTGTAGAGCGTGTCGCGCGTGATCAGTTCGCGCAGATTCATCACCTGACTCTGGAAGCGGGCGCCTACGATATCGGTCAGATTGGTCTCGACTGCACGACGCACCGGTACGAGCGCGCGTATCGACTCGATCAGCGCAACGAAGTCGCGATCGTTGGACGTGCCCACGTGGGAATCGGCGGCCAGTCGATTCGCGATCGTCTCGACCTGAACGAGGTCGGCATCGCTGCCGCGCTCGATGCGCTCCAGCACCTGCTGCACGCCGCGGAAGATCGAATCCGCGAGCGCAGGCGAGCCACGCTCGCGCAGGCGTTTGACGAATGCGCGACTTTCCGTCGTCAGTGTCGATCGCACCCGCAGGTAGTGCGTTTGATTTTCACGGAAGCCGTCGACGCGATCGGAGAGTCTCGCCGCGGATTGGTTCAGCTGCGCGTATTCGCGCAGCAGTTCTTCCGGGCCGGTACGCTCTCCACTGCGCGGATCGATCGAGTTGAACGCGACCTCTGCGATGGTGCGCGCGCGAGAAAGGCCGCGCGGCTCGGCCGGAAACAGCTGATGCAGATCGGGACCGATTGCTTCGACGCCGGCGTGCAGCCCGCTACCAAGCGCTTGCAACTGGGCGTCATTGTCGAGTTGGAGATTGCGCGCGTTCAGCGCTTCGCGCTCGATCGCAGCGGCGATATCGCGCAATTGCCGCAGGTTCACGTCCGCGCGGCGGCGCTCCCCTTCATGCGAGGTCGTGGACAACAGTACGAGGACACCCAGAAGCGCAATTGCGATCCCCGTCAGCAGCAGATTTGCCGCGAACCGTACCATGGCATCGTTCCTTCGCAGTCGTCCTTGTGGGCCAGCGGATCATGGCGAGTCCGGCCGGCGATTCGCACGCACGTCGGTCCGAGTCTATGTTCGATGCCGCGCATCATCTGCGGCGCTACCCACGGCGCGAAGGAGACGTGGGTCACACCGCTACACCGGTGTAGCGTGAATGTCTTCGACGCGGAGTCTCTTCGCGACCTCGCGCGTGCCCATCGATGCTTCCGCCTGTGTTGCGACGACCTTCTTCTTGACCCGATTGAGCTCGACGTACAGCGTCTCGCCGCCGGCGCATGTCACCGAAACGTCCGTCGTTTCCCCGGATCCCTCGATCGACGCCCAAATCGTCGAACGCCCCGCCGCGATCTCGGTGCGCAGGAATGTTGTCTTGCCGAAGACCTGACCTACCCCGCTCCCGTCGGCAACCCTCACCGCTGCGTCGAAGTCGGCCCGCGCATAGGTATAGACCGCGCAGCGATCGCTGCTCGGCATCCCTGCTGCGCCGGTCTCGTTTGCCAGCATCAGCAGGCGTCCGTTGCGGTAACAAACACCGCCAGGCTCACACGGCGCCCGCTCCCGCGTGATCCAGAACGCCGTGACGACGCCGGCCGCGTCGAACTCGACCAGCACCCAATAGTTCTGGTAGTTGTCTTCGACACCCTCCAGCACGGGGATCGGCACCGGGTAATACAAAACGAGACCCGCGAACGCGACGTCGCCCATTTGGCGGGCCAAGGCGAACGTCCAATAGCGGCCGTCGTCTGAGATCCGCGGGTCGATGTGTGCGGTCTGGACGCCGTCGTCGGTCGTGTAATTCCAGTCCGCGAACAGCGCGCGGACCTCATCCTGCGTCGTGCGGCCCACTGCGATCGTCGACAACGTCTCGGGGGTGAAGGGCTCCGGGTCCGCGACCGCGACCGGAATGGGGACAAGCACACAGCCGGAAAGCGTCAACGCGCAGCACGTGGCCAGCGTTGCGCGCAGGTTGGCGCGTCTGAGGTGTTTCGAGGTCGTCATGGTGGCTCCAGAGCGTTGCTGAACGGAGCGGCCATGCTCCGGCGAGCGGCGCTTTGGAGTCCTGACGCGGGGGTTCAGTGTTCCTTAGGAGTTCTTCAATTTCATTGAATCGGCCGCCACGAGCGGGATTCCTCAGGCGACGACATCGACCCCGTAAGGCGAGAACCTGGGATCGATTGTCACCACCGCGACATGAAGCCGCAGCGCCGCGGCGATGATGAAGCGATCGAACGGATCGCGATGGTGGTGTGGCAGCTCTGCCGCCGCGGTACACAGTGCCGAATCCAACTGCAGTTCGGACAGGCCGTAGCGCTCTTGCATTGCGCGAATCCAGTGAAGCGGCGCGATCGGCAACTGCAGTTTGCCTTGCCGATACTTCAAGGCGATCTCGAAACTGCTGATCGAACAGAACCAACGCACGGGTTCCGTCGCCATTCGCTCACGGGTGGATCGGGACAGGCGCTTGTCGCCATTGGCAAGCAACAGCAGCGCACATGTATCCAGGATCATCGATCACCCGACGGCCAGTCCGCCTCGTCTGCTTGCTCCGTCGGGTCGTATTTGATCTTGATGGCGCCGAGTTTTTTGTCGGCCGCCATCGATACTTCCGTGTGGTGCGGGACCAGATCCGCGATCGGTTTGCCATTGCGGCAGATGACGATGCGTTGCCCGTTCCTCTCGATTTCGGCGAGCAACGCCGAAAAGCGGGTCTTGGCGTCGTGAACATTGACTGTTTTCATCGGCATGAAGTTAGTCCACTTAGTCCACATGCGTCAAGCGACGGACGCCCGAAATGGAAGAGAGCTCAGGACGACGATCGCTGTAAAGCGGCGGCCGCAGCCATGATCCGTTCCATGCGGTCCGGACGCGTGAGTTGGCTGAGGGACGTCGTCATCTGCCCGACGCCGACGAAGTCGGCATACAGGTCCGCGTCGTCGACGATCAATTGGCGGATCGCGCGGGTGAACAGAATTGCCTGTTCGGTTCGCGGCCGAACATCGCCGGTCACCTCTTCATAGGCGGCATCGACAGCGGTGCTCGAGTTCCAGGCATCGCGACTGATCAGCATCGCCGGCGGAAAAAATTCTCGCGCCACTGAGTCCAGTCCGTTACCGGCGGCACTGCGAGCCTGCAATACGTCGTCGAGTGCACACGCCTGCATGCACGCGACAGACATGCCTTGGGCGAAGATCGGGTTGAAGCTGGCTGTTGCGTCGCCCAGCGCGAGCAATCGTTGTGGGAATCGATCGAGCTTGTCGAAACGTCGCCATGTCGCGTGGGGCTTGCGATAGCTGCGCACGCGAGACTTGATCGTGGCGTGTTCGAGGAAATCCACAACGTCCGGTTGCTCGATATCTCGCGCAAACGCGATCATCTCGGCGAGGGACGTCGGCAACTGCTTCTCGAACCGGGTATGCAGCGACACCAGATACGCACCGTCTTCGTTCGAAATGACGATGCCACCGCGCTTGCGCGGCGGGGTCGGATTGACGCCGAGCGCCTTCGCGCGCAGACAGCCCTCCGGCGCCTCGAAGACGGCGCTCGTGTACGACAGGCCCATGGTGATCTTGTATTCCTTTGGGCTGTCATAGCCGTGAGCGAAAAGCTGTTCCTGCAGCCGCGACGTTCGACCCGTGCAGTCCACCACCAGATCGGCGTGCAGCACCTCTGCGGAACCGTTGGGGGAACGAATCGCGAGGCCACTCACGTCACCCCGTCCGTCGAACGAATAGCCTTCGACGACGGTGTCGCTGCGGACGCCGACATTGGGCTCGCGCAACAACCGGGCAAGCACCGTGCTCTCGATCAGAGGGCGCGACGCCGCGATGTTGTTGTAACCGAGGTCACGTCGTGGCATCCACTCCCCGTCGTCGTAGACGACAAAGTCGTATCCGCCCCGAAGCGGGACTGCGCCGCGCGCGAACATTGCTGCCGTGACACCGGGCAACAGCCGTTCGAGCGACTGCTCACCCCCTTTCAGCAGGTTGTGCGCGTGATGGCCTTGGCCGACGCCGGGACGCGCCTGAGTGACCGAGTCCATCGGATCTTTGTCGACGAGTTCGACGCGCTCGAAATGTCGCGACAGCGCTGCCGCAGCAGCCAGACCGGCCATGCTGCGTCCCGCCACCAGCGCTGTCCTGCCGAGGTGTGGCACCTCTTATCTCCGCAGTCGACAGCAGGCGTGAGCTAGAGAATCTGGATTAAAACCGCCCGGCTCACCAGCGTCATCGACGAAACCGATTTCGCCTGCCACGCCTGGAAGTCCGCGACCGTGGGCAGTTTGTCCATCGTGGCTCCCCACGCCGCCAAGTCATCGGCCTCGCCCACAATGGCGATGTTCCCAGTGGTCGGCCCGCCAACCGCGATGAACCGCGCACTGAACCGGCCCCCGACCTTGGTGATGATCGGTGCCAGCTCCTTCAGGTCCGCGACTGCGCCCGCCTGCTTGCCCGGCAGCGGCTGCACGATGCTGGCTGTTACAACCCGCGGGCCGGTGCCTTTCGCCGCGGCGCCCGAGATCTCGAGCCCCGGGATGGTCACCGATAGCGAGCTGGCGACCATCGTTGCCCCCGCTTCCGCCGAATTGATCACCGCCAGCTGCTGCTGCCACTCCGCATTGCTCTGGATGGCTGCCATGAACTTTGCGTAGGCCGACATGGTGTCGAACTCGGACACGAAGGACAGATTGCTCACGTTCGGGCCGGCGACGAGCGGCTGATACACACGGACCCGCGCGCCGAGACCCTCGAAGAGACGCTTTGCATTGGCGACGGCGGCCATCGTCTCAGCCTGCCGGCCCGGCTTCGTTTGCCAACTAACAAGGTTTGTAACGGACATGCTTTTCTCCTCCACCCATTATTGGGACCGGAAACAGTAGTCCCGTGATCTGTCAAGTGCAATCGCAACAAGATCTTCCCGGTGAGGTGCTCACTTCACAGTCGCGCGCCGAGCGTCAGCAACCACAACGGCTCGTCGAACCGTAGTTTGCCGCCGTTGCCGAAATCGAACTCGTCGTCGGCATAACGGACGCTGACGCCAAACGCAAAGCCGCTGTCGAGTACGCACTCGACACCGGCGCGGCCGTACGCGACGAACGACACGTCACTCTCTGAATCGTCGAGCACGATTACGTTGCTGCCGGGAAGCGGTTGCACTTCGTCATTGTCGTCGTCGAGCCACGCCCAAGTTGCCGATGGGCCGCCGGCGACATAGACCCGCGCGTAGCGGCCGACGTTCGCGCTCAGCACGCCGCCCATGAACACGCCGAACGTGAAGAACTGGCTGTCGATCGTCACTTGCGCCGCGTTGTTGGTGCCGCGAAACGCCGTCGTGTCGCTTTTCCACGTGCCGAGCCCGCCGCCTTCGTAG
>CAYUMA010000880.1:0-2064 GCA_964445675.1 uncultured Pseudomonadales bacterium
GCTGGCGCGCACAGTCGCGAGCCAGTACGTGGCCCAGATCAGCGTGCTGCCGAGCGCAAGCGCTACGCCCGTGCCGTCGACACTGGCGAAGCCGTCGCTGCGGCCTTGTGACAGCAGGATCACGACGCCGGCGTAGCTGACGAGCATTCCCGCCGCGCCGCGTGCGCTCAAGCGCTGCCCGAGCAGCGGCACCGCGAGCAGCGCGAGCGTGATCGCCCACGTGTAATTCAGCGGCTGCGCGATCTGCGCCGGCAGCCGGTCGTAGGCTTCGAACAGGACCACGTAGTAGAGGAAGGGATTGAGCAAGCCGAGTGCGCCGAGTCGCAGCCAGTCGCGCCCGCTCAGGCGCATCAGCGCTGTAAAACGCCCGGTGGCGATGCTCGCCGTTGCGAAGAACGCCAACGAGATCACGCTGCCGAGCCACAACAGCTCGAGCGGCTCGAGTTCGGCAAGGCCGAGCTTGAAACCGGTCGCGACGGTCGACCACAACAACACGGCCGCGCCTGCGAACAACAGTGCGCGGCGTTCGTCGGGCTGCTGCTGGCTGATCGGACGTTCCTTTTCGTTTCGAGTTCTCGTGGCGCGCACTGCGTTTGAGCGGTCACCACATCTTTGGCATGCTGACGCGTCGTAGCGCGGGTGGATCATCGTGGACTGTGACGAACGGCTCAAGCAGCGCATCCGCGAGAACCTCGCGCGCTTCGCCGTCGAGCAGCGCGGCGATCACACGCACCGTTCCGCCGCCGTCGCGATCACGATCGCCGACGAGGCCCATGGCGCGGATCTGTCGGGTCTGCCGATGCACGACCAGTGGCAATCGCGCGCCGCGCTGATCCTGACGCGGCGTTCATCGGCGCTGCGCGATCACGCAGGGCAATGGGCGCTGCCGGGCGGGCGCGTCGATGACGGTGAAACGCCGGAACAGACCGCGCTGCGCGAAATGGCCGAAGAAGTCGGTTTGACGCTCGCCGCGGACGCGGTGCTCGGACGCCTCGACGACTTCGTCACGCGTTCGGGCTATTCGATCACGCCGATCGTCGTGTGGGCGGGCCCGGGCCGCGTGCTGACGCCCAATCCGGCGGAGGTCGAACGGATCCACCGCATTCCGGTGGATGAATTCATGCGCGCCGATGCACCGCTGCTCGAAGCACAGGAAGGCAGCGAGCATCCGGTGTTGCGCATGCCGGTCGGTGACAGCTGGATCGCGGCGCCGACCGCCGCAATGCTGTTTCAGTTTCGCGAAGTCTGCATCGCCGGCCGTGCGACGCGCGTTGCACATTACGAACAGCCGCACTTCGCATGGCGCTGACGACGCTGCCGACGCTCGATGAGTCGTATCCGCTCGCGGCCGAGACGATCGCGGCGTTTCGCCGCGACGGTCACGGGTGCGTGCGCAATCTCGCGAGCGCCGACGAGGTGGCCGCGTATCGCCCGTTGATCGACCGCGCGACGATGCAGCACCGCTACGACAAACGTCCGCTCGAAGAACGCGAGACGTACGGCAAAGCGTTCGTGCAGTCGCCGAATCTGTGGCGCCGCGATTTGCCGATCGCCGGATTCACGCTGGCGCGCCGGTTCGCGCGCGTCGCCGCACAGTTGATGGGTGTCGACGGTGTGCGGCTATACCACGATCAGGCGTTGTACAAAGAACCGGGCGGCGGCTACACGCCGTGGCATCAGGATCAGACGTACTGGCCGCTCGACACCGCACACACGATCACGCTGTGGATGCCGCTGCTCGATATTCCGGCGAACGTCGGCTCGATGCGCTTCGCATCGGGCTCGCACGCGTTCGGCGATCTTGGCATGGCGGGCATCGGCGATGATTCGCAAGCGTATTTCGATGCGTTGATCGCGGCGCGCGGATTTGCGGTTGCGACGCATGGCGCGCTGAAAGCGGGCGACGCGACGTTCCACGCCATCGGCGAAATAGATGATCGTCATCACGCTGCGCATCGAGTCCGATGGATTGCCGGCCGCGCCATGGATCGTCCAACCGGCGTGGAACGTCGCGTCGCCCGCTTTCAGCGCGCCATGCGTCGCAACCGCAAATCCGCGCGCCGC
>CAYUMA010000881.1:0-1516 GCA_964445675.1 uncultured Pseudomonadales bacterium
GGCCAGGCCGCGATCGATCGTTATATCGCCGACAACGTCGGGCGCACCGTCGAACTGGTATCGGAGGTCGTCGGCGAGTCGACGCTGATGGTCGGGGATCCGGATCCGGAGGGCCGGCGACCGGTCGAAACGCTGACGCAAAAAGTATACGGACGGGCGGTGCGCGATTGCGGGCTCCCGGGGCGATTGTTCCGCGGCGTGAAGCGCCTGCTCGGCGACGCCAACGTACGCCGCCTGATGGTATTCGATCATCCGTTTCGCCTGGTCGCGTTGATCACGCCGATCCTGCTGCACGTGCGTAAGGAGGTCGAAGCCCAGGTGGGCGCCTCTGTACACGCGTGCGCCGGTCACCCGGTTACGTTCGAGGGCCGCGATCCGCACCGCAACAAACTCGCGCTATCGCGGCTCGGTGAAGCGTACGGCCACGCCGGAATCAAAGATCGTACGTTTTACCCGGAACCGATCGCGGCGGCCGTCAGCTATCTGGTTGCGCATCCCGACGCGGCGGGCCGCAACGTGCTAACGGTCGACTTCGGGGGCGGCACACTGGATTTCTGCGTGCTGCGAGTACGCGCGAACGATTTCGACGTCGTCGCCACACATGGCGTCGCGCTCGGCGGCGATCACATCGATCAACGTCTGTTCCGCGCGTTGTTGTTTCCGGAGCTTGGCAAAGGCGAAACCTGGCGGCGGCGCGGCTTCGACAAAGAGGAGATCGAAACGCTGTTTCCGTTCGAGGATTACGAGGATCTGATCATCAACTGGGCCGTCACGTATCTGCTGAATCAGAACAGATACACGACGCCGATGATGGATTGCATCGCGCAAGGCGGGCCCGCTGCGCACAAGTTTCGGCGGCTGCGCGAACTGATCCAGCAGAACCTGAGCTACACGGTGTTCCAGTCGATCAAGGACTTCAAAGCCGCACTGTCGTCCGCCGACGTCGCGGTGCTCGACATCCCCGAGATCGACATCGAGATCAGTCTGACACGCGAGCGGTTCGAAGAATTGATCGGGGATCAGCTGCAGCAGTTCGAACGCGGCGTCAACGACACACTCGCAAAATGCCGACTCGGCGCGAGTTCGATCGATCTCGTGCTACGCACCGGCGGCTCGTCATTGATTCCCGCCGTGCGCCGCATACTGGAAGAGCGCTTCCCCGGCCGCGTCGTCGAGCACGACCCGTTCACGTCGGTCGCCGCGGGACTTGCGATCGCCGACTATCGCGGCCTGCGCTACAGCTGATAAAGCTCAGACGCCCGGCGCCTGCCAGTTCGGATCGAGTGCTTCGAAGAACGACTGCATCACGCGATACGTGAGCCCCCACACGAAGTGCCCACCGTTGATGCGATAGCCGCTGAAACGCACCGGCGCGCCGTTGACGATGCGATCTTCTTCGGTGTGGTTGTCGCCTTGCGCGATCGGCTCGAGCGGCGTCCAGACCACTTCGGCGACGTCGTGATTGGGACGGAACTCCGTCGCGTGAGCGGCGGCGTCGGATTCGTCGCGTAACCGG
>CAYUMA010000882.1:0-4643 GCA_964445675.1 uncultured Pseudomonadales bacterium
GGCGAGATCCAACGGGGCAGGCGGTGCCGGTTGCGGCGCATTGGGCCGAGAGCACCGGCACCATCGCGTGGCTGTGCATTCGCGGTGCACCGCTCCGCGCCACCGTGACCGATGCGTTGATCGAGCTGCATGGCGAGGGGGAACTGACGCTGCGAATCGCGTCGACGGTGACGAGCGCGCTGGGCGAACGGGATTGGCGTATCGGCAGTCGGCGGATCGGTGTCGTGGGTATCGAGGTTGCGCCGCTGCAGTTGTATGGCGACGCGGTTCAATGCGCGTTGCGGTTGCCGTCGAGTATCGGCCGCCTGGTCTTCTGACGCACCGGCGCTGAAAGAACGAGGTTCTCGCCGACAGCCTGCGAGAACCTCGTTGCATTGCGGTCGTGTTGCGGTCGCGCTTTTAGTATTTCGGCGCCGCCGGATAGGTCATTCCCTTGTCCTTCGCCTGCTCCTTCACGGCGCTATAGATTTTGTCGTCGAGTGACGCCTTGGCGCCGCCGGCTTCGGCGATCTTGACCGCGGCGTACTCTTCGCGTTTGTCGGCGAGCGCTTTGATCTGCTTTTGCAGTTCGGCGCGC
Organism: uncultured Pseudomonadales bacterium; assembly: GCA_964445675.1. Classification (GTDB taxonomy): domain Bacteria; phylum Pseudomonadota; class Gammaproteobacteria; order Pseudomonadales; family Azotimanducaceae; genus DATJGR01. The sequence continues at coordinate 578 of CAYUMA010000882.1, forward strand.
TCATCGGCTTTTTTCTCGACGAGCGCCTTGCGTTCCTCGACGTTCAGCGCCTGCAACGGCTCGGGTAACTGTTCGACATTCACTTTGGCGATGTCGACGCGACCGCTCGCCACATCCGCAACGAGTTCGTTGTCGCCGATCGCGTTGATGGCCCCCGCGGCCGATGCGTTGAACGCTGCGCGCCGCGCCTGCGTGGCTTCCGATGCGCGCGCGTGCATTTCGTCGGTCGCGCCGACCTTCATGTGCTGGCGTGCTTTCACTTCCGGCGTGCCGTAGTACAGCCGAGTTGCGTCGAGTTCCGCCGACAGGTGCGCGAGGTCGGCATCGAACGGGGTCGTGATCGCGACCGCGCTGCCGGCCTGATCGACGCTGAAGTAGCTGCCGTGGCTGATCGCGGCGATCTGCTGCCAGCGGGTTCGGGTCTCCGATTCCTCGCCGCACTGAATCGTTTTGACGATGATGCCTTTGGCGGCTGCGAGACTTAAGCTCTGCGGATACTTCACGTCGTCCTGGTAGTCCATGTGCGGCGGTGCGTCGCCGACGAGGAAGACGACCTTGTAGGTGTTGTCGCCCTGGCTCCATGCCATTTTGGTCACGGCGTCGTTGAGTGCCTCGTTGACGCTCTCCGGACCATCGCCGCCGCCATCGGCGCTGAGCTGCATCAACGTCGCATACACCGTGTCGATATCCGACGACAGGTCGACGACGCGCGTGACGTACGCGTCGCCGCGGTCGCGGTACGCAACCAGCCCGATCCGAATCTCCGGCGCGGGTTGGGCGGATGCCATCGACGTCGCGATCGACCAGATCTTTTCCTTCGCGGCGCCGATCAGCCCGCTCATGCTGCCGGTGGTGTCGAGCACGAAGACGACGTCGATCCTCGGTTTGTCGACGCGGATGGGATCGACGTGGACGTGGTTCGTCGTCCCGACGACGGAGCCGCTGCTTTTAACGGCAGGGTAGAACGCGACCGCGGCGGCGGTCAGAACGAACAGGAGGGTTCCGATCAGTGTGATTTTCATGTGCATGCCTCTACTGGGTTGAATGGACTTGGGTTACTTGGGTGATGCGGTCAATTGCCGTCGGAGACGGTCAATCGCCGGCGGCGAGACGGCGCAAGGCCGCGTCGGCGCTGCGTTGTGCCCGTTGGAATGCCTGGTTGCCGTCATCGGCCTGCGCTGTTCGCGTCGCGCCGGTCGGCAGCACGACGAACAGCGCCTGTACGAGAAAGAACGACCACGTCGCGAGCGACAGGCTCTGGCAACTGCGCAACGCCCAGATCCCTGACGCGAGCGCTAAGGCGCTCAAGCCCAGATCGAACAACGCCGTGATCGTCGAGTCGTGGAAGTACAACGTTCGCACGAGCCAGATCAGGCACGTGTGCGCGATCAGAAACAGCGTCAGCGTCGGCACGAACGCGGCGATGGCGCTCGCGCTCACGCACCAGACAGCGACCGTCACGATGCGCCCGGTACGTTCGTTGCTCTGGTGGAGCAGATACAACGCATAGCTGCCGGCGAGCAGCGTCACGACGATCCGAACGCTAAGCGCGTGCGACAGCGGCACCGTGAGTCCCGCGAACGACGCGCCCGCCGCGACCGCGAGCACCGCGGCGATCGCGACGCCGCTCAGAAATGAAGGCCGGGGCCGGTTCGATTGCTTCATGACCGGCTCCCCGCTTGCGGGTCCTCTTGTTGGTCCTCTTGCGAGTCCTGCAGCAACGCTCGTGCCTGCTTTTCACGCAGTAATTCGACCTCGATGTCGGCCTCCGTGACGGTCGTGTCGAGCCGCGTGTAGCCAGCCGACGTGCCGCGGGAAGAGCCCGCCTCATCGAGCAGGACCTCGGCTTTCTGCCGCATCGAGTCGAGGTCGCGGCGATTGTTTTCGACATTCGCCGTCTCCTCGACGCGTGCCTGCGTGTTGGCCGAAAGGCGCGTCGCAAGCCGGCCGATGAGATGCTGCGTCTCGAGTCGACGTTTGATCAGCGGGCGCGCGAGTGCGTCCTCGTTCGATCCAAAACAGACGCCGAGCTGTTGCGCGATGGCGTCGAGCGCCGCGTTCATGTCGACGCTCTGACGGGTCAGCTGTGCGTGTTCATGGTCGAGCCAGCGCAAGCGCGTCTCGCGCGACGCGAGTTCGTCTTCCATTTCGCGGATTGCTTGTTTGACGAGGACGTCGGGTTCTTCGAGTCGATCGAGCACGGCGTGCAGATCCGCCGTGAACAATCGGGTAACGCGTGTGATCAGTGCCATACAATCTCCTTCCGCTACGGTCGTGTGCTTTGGGGCTAACGAGTGACGGAGCTCAGATTGCCGGCGCGCGCGGCACCGCAGTAGACACGTTTTGGTAAAAGCGGTACCGGCGGGTTTACCGGATTTTTACGAAGCGCCTTATGAAGCGCTCTACGAAGAAAGGAGGGCGATCGCGATCGGGAGCGTGCACCTACTTGAGCGTGCCGCGCGAGAATGCGAGACTGAAGTCACTTCACGCTGGGGGGCGAGATGCAAACGACGGTTCACGACCTTTTGAAGGGCAAGAGCGGTGCGTTGAGCTATGTGGGTGAGGACCAAAGCGTCTTCGAGGTAGTACAGCACTTCATCGCGGAGAACATCGGCTCGGTGCTCGTAATGCAAGGGGATCGACTCGTCGGCCTCGTGTCGGAGCGGGACGTCGCGCGCAATGTGATTCTGGAAGACCACACCGAGCGCGAAACGCCGGTCAGCGCAATCATGGTTCGCGACGTGGTTTTTGTGCGGCCCGATCAAACGATCGAGGAATGTATGGCGCTGATGACCGACAAGCGTGTCCGGCACCTGCCGGTTATGGAGCACGACAAGGTCGTCGGCATCGTCTCGATCGGCGACCTCGTCAAGGCGATGATTTCCGAAAAACAGTTCGTCATCGATCAGCTGGAAAACTACATCACCGGTCGCATCTGAGACCGCGAGTCGTTCTCTTTTACCTGGAATTTACACGCGCGCACGGCGGCGCGCTGATAGTCTGCCGCGATGAAGCAGAAGTTGCGCATTCTGATCGTCGAGGATGAAGCAGCGATTCGCAGCGGGCTGATCGACGTGTTCGTTTTCCACGGCTACGACGTGGACAGCGCCGCGGACGGCAAGAGCGGACTCGATAAGGCGCTCAGCGGCAAATTCGATCTCGTCGTGCTCGACGTGATGCTGCCGTCCGTCAATGGCTTCGACATCTGTGCGGCGATCCGCGCGCGCGATCGCGATCAACCGATCATCATGCTGACCGCGAAGGTCGACGACGACGACATCGTGCGCGGGTTGTCGCTCGGCGCCGACGACTACGTGGCGAAGCCGTTTTCGGTCGCGCAACTGGTGCTGCGTGTCGAAGCGGTGTTGCGCCGTTCGCGCGCGGTGGTCGAGATGGCGAGCCACATTCGACTCGACGGCGACATCGATATCGACGCGCTCAATCTGTCCGGGCATCGCGGCGCCGAGGTGCTTACGTTCACGCGACGGGAAATGGACGTCCTGCAATACCTGCACGCGCACACGTCGCGCGCAGTGTCGCGCGATGAGTTGCTGACGCAGGTGTGGGGATACGCCAAACACCTGGACCTCGAGACGCGCACGGTCGACATCCACATCGCGAAGCTGCGCCGCAAGCTCGAAGCGAATCCGAAAGACTCCGTGCACCTGATCACGGTGCGCGGCGCCGGTTACCGGTTGCTGACGTAGGCTTGATATGGCGCGTGGACGTTTCATCTCCGGCATCGACAAGGCCCGGCTCAGGACGGTCCTCGCGCTGTTTTTCGTCGCGCTCGGTGTGCCGACCGCGGTGCTGGTATATCAGGCGTATGGCCAACTGCGCGGGGAAGCGTTCTACCAGCAACGCGTGCTTGCGGAAGAACTCGCGCATCGTGTCGACGCGCAACTGCGCGCGCTGATGGCGGTCGAAGAAGCGCGCTCGCTCGCCGACTATCGCTTTTTGATTCTGCAAGGCGACGCGCGGACGAACTTCCTGCAGCGTTCGCCGCTGTCGAATTATCCGGTCGACGCCGCGATCCCGGGCCTGGTCGCGTATTTCCAGATCGATG
>CAYUMA010000883.1:0-3153 GCA_964445675.1 uncultured Pseudomonadales bacterium
GCGTGATGTGAACGCGTCGGGAAACAACGGCCGTATTCTGGTCGCGCACCATCATGGTGTGTATCTGATGAAATTCGTCGGCGACGTGCGCGTCAACCTGTGCGCTGCGGTCGACAGTTTTCTCGATGCAATGCTGTCGGACCCGCGCTTCAAATCCGTCGTCGTGGATTTGTCGCGTACGAGCGGAATCGACAGCACGTCGCTCGGCATACTCGCCAAGCTCTCGATCCGTGCGCAGGAGCGCTTCGGATTCGTGCCAACTCTGGTGTCGACGAATCCTGACATCACGCGCGTGTTGAAGAGCATGGGCTTCGACGACGTATTCCACATCATCGAAGTTCCCCTCGAACACAAAGAACAGTTTGGCGAACTCCATTCGCTTGATTGCAGCGAGGAAGACATGCGGCAGCGCGTGCTCGATGCCCACCGCATTCTGATGTCGCTGAACGAATCCAATCGCGAGGCGTTCCACGATCTCGTCGAGACGCTCGAGGCAGCCGCCCGCTGACGCACGATGTCCGCGGTTCGAACCCGCTGGCGATGCCCCATCCGATTTGCCACTATTGCGGCGCGCATGGTGCCTCGTGCGCGATCTAACTCATCCGGAGAACCGATGTGATCGTTCGATCGATACCGAGTATTGGGATGCCACGCATTGGCGGCACGATCGCTGCGCTGCTCTGTATGACGTTTGCGTTTGGCGCGAGCGGTGAGGACCCGCCCGCGGTCTCGAGCGACGGTCTCAACCTCGTCAAGCACACCGAATTTGCGGTCGTCTACGTCAAACCCGGCGCAAGCCTGAAGGCATACGACAAGTTCGCGCTCCTCGATTGTTTTGTCAGCTTCAAAAAAGACTGGCGCCAGGACATGGAAGACGAAGGCGACAATCTGATCAGCGATGCCGACATCAAACGCATCGAGACCGAACTCGCTGCGAAGTTCAAAACAGTATTCGTGACCGAACTGCAGGCGGGTGGCTTTCAGCTCGTGACCGATGCCGCCGCCGACGTGTTGGTGTTGCGTCCCGCGATCATCAATCTCGACATGGAAGCGCCGCCGAACGACTGGAACCCCAGCGAACAGACGTATTCCGCGTCGGCGGGTCAGATGACGTTATATCTGGAACTGTACGATTCGCTGACGAGCACGTTGTTGGCGCGGATCATCGATCCGGAAGCGGCGACCAACTACGGTATGTTCACGTGGCAGTCGCAGGCCGGGAACATCGCCGCCGCGGACGGAATCATGAAGAAGTGGTCCGATACGCTGCGTCACTACATGGAAGCGGCGCGCAGCGCCGGCGGCTGATCGGGTCCTACGATCTCCTCGCCTCGTGTTTTGCCTCGATGAAGTCGTCGTGAGACACGTACAACAGATCCGCGATGCGGCGGATCGTGTGCTCTTCATGTACGTCCGCGGTCGAGTCGACGCCCGCCAGGCGCCACAACAAAACGATCAGCTGACGTTTCTCTTCCGACGTCAGCGTCTCGTTTACCGCGCGGGTGAACGGGTACATCGAAATCGCGGCTTCGTGCTCGGATTTGGCTTGCGCGACGAGGGTTTCGACCTGATCGCGCGTGAGCCCGAACAGGTCCTGAATCGCAGCACGTGTCGACTCGAGTTCGGTGTCGGAGATCTCGTGGTCCGCCCACGCGACCTCTAACATCAGCATCGCAGCGGCCATGGGCGCTGCCTGTTCAGGCGCGATGTCCTTTGAATTTGCGGAGAACTGCAGCAGCGTCTTCAGGCGTTCGAACATAGCGCGAGTCTCGTCTCGGGAAGGGCTTCATCGACGCAGGCAGCGGCATCCATGAGGACATCGACGCCGGCGCCCGTTCGACTTGTATGCTCCGACAGATGGCGTCGATACCGGCGCGCGCCTGGGTATCCGTTGAACAGTCCGTGCAGGTGCCGCGCGACGTCATGCAGTCGTGTGCCGCGATCGAGTTCCACCTCGACGTACGGCAGCAACTGCCGCAAGACGGCGTGGCGACTGCCGGGTGCCGCGGTCCCGAACAAACGTTGCTCGAGCTCGGTCAGCAGCCAGGGGTTGTGATAAACAGCGCGGCCCAGCATCACGCCGTCGACCCGGTCGAGTTGTTCGACGGCCACATCAGCGCTATCGATGCCGCCGTTGACGACGATCGTGAGGTTCGGAAAATCCTGCTTGAGGCGACACACGCGCGTCCAGTCGAGCGGTGGGATGGTGCGGTTCTGCGCGGGAGTCAGTCCACTCAGGATCGCTTTGCGCGCGTGCACGATGAACACTTCGCAGCCCGCATCCGCAATCGTTTCGACGAACCGCGCGAGGAAGTCGTAGTCGTCGTCGGCATCGACGCCGGTGCGACACTTGATCGTGATCGGCACTTCCACTTCAGCGCGCATCGCCTCCACACATTCCGCCACGAGCGCCGGCTCGCGCATCAAGCACGCCCCGATGCGTGCGTGTCGCACGCGGTCGGATGGGCACCCGACGTTGAGGTTGATCTCGTCGAAGCCCGCGTCCGCGCCGTGCCGAGCGCACAGCGCCAGATCGCGCGGGTCAGCACCACCCAGCTGCAGTGCGACCGGGTGCTGCTGCGCCGAGAACGTCAACAGACGCTCGCGCGGCCCGTGCAGCAACGCCCCGGTACTGATCATTTCGGTGTACAGGCGCGCGGTGGGCGAGAGCAATCGATGGAACTGCCGGCAGTGTCGATCGGTCCACTCCATCATCGGTGCAATGCAAAGTCTCCAGTTGCTCCGCAAGCCAGTGTTCATGCGGGTCACCTACGATCTACCTGCATTTTGCCTGAGCATTGCGCCAACGGCTGGAGGTACCCCAAACGCGGCGCAAGTCGCGCACACGACAAAAGTACCCCGAGGTGGGGAACCCACAACACGCGGGGTTCGGAGACCTGGCGTATTTCATCGAGAAAAGACTGGGCAAGTGAGGCATCACGTCTCGCGCGCACCGATGTTCGAGAGCGAGGCGCGGATTGTATACCGTGACTCGAAGTCGTTCTCGTCTCGACGTGAGGGCACCTGGGGTACCCATCAGGCAAGGGTCTACAGGAGGCGGCCGAACGGTGGGTGAGGGTCGTAACAGCACCGGTGTTCCGCGATATGACTGCGTCTTGGTGTGCCCGTTTCTTGAGGCTTTCGTCTACGCAG
>CAYUMA010000884.1:0-2233 GCA_964445675.1 uncultured Pseudomonadales bacterium
AGAATTGAATCTGGCCGTCGGGGCTGCGCTGGTGCAATTGCGCCATCAACACGTCCTGCGCCAACAGATTCCAGCGGGCGCGCGATTGTGCGAGCCCCGCGAACAACCAGGACTCCTGCTCGGCGCCGAGCAGCGAACGATTCGGATCGAGCTGTTCCGGACAACTGGCGGGCGTCTCGACGTGACCACCGCCGTGCGGCGGTCGATCGCATGCTTCGCGGCTGCGGTACTGGCGGCCGTCGAGCAGCGAGATCTCGACGAGTCCGCCAAACTGGAATCGGTCGTGTATGCGCATCGACGGCCCGTTCGGCAGCGAGCGGCTCGGGCGCAACGGCATGTGTTCGTAATACGCCTGATACGCGGCGGCGCGTCGCTTAAGGAACAGCGCCGGATCTTCGAACGTCTGCGCCCACTGATCGGCGTAGTCGTTCTGCACTTCGTGATCGTCCCACGTCACGATGCAGGGGACCTGCGCGTGCAGTCGTTGCAGGTCCGGATCGAGGCGGTATTGCGCGTAGCGATTGCGATACAGCGGCAGCGTGGTCGCCTCGCCGCCGTCGCTGTGCGCTCGGACGCGGTGGCCGCTCTTGGCGGCGGATTCGTAGATGTAGTCGCCGAGGAAGATCGCAAGATCGGGGGATTCGTCGGCGAGGTGACGGTATGCGGCGAAATAGCCGTGTTCGTAGTTCGCGCACGACACTACGCCGAGGCGCAGTTGCGCGACGTCGCCGACCGGCAGTGTCATCGCGCGACCAATCCGACTTTGCGCAGCGCCGCTCGTGAAACGGTACCAATACGGACGTCCGGGGGAGAGGCCTTCGATCTCGAGATGGACCGAGTATGCGAACTGCGCGTCCGCCAGCGTTTCGCCGCGGCGCACGATGTCGCGCAGCTGCGGATCGGTCGCGATCTCGTACTGCACGACATAGTTGCCCGCGCGCACGCCGCCCGGTGCATCCGGATCCCTCGACAACGGATCGGGCGCAAGGCGCGTCCAGATGACGAAGCCGTCCGTCGAAGGTGAACCGGCAGCAACGCCGAGGTTGAACGGATCGCCTTTCGACCATGTCGGACGCGCGGCGACTGCCGTCAGCGGCAACAGCAGTCCGCTCGCGGCGACGACGCAGTTACGCAGGAAGGCGCGGCGCGACGCAGCGCCCGCAATTTCGATTGGTCGAGAAGTCACGCGCGTTGGGCGTTCAATGCACGCGCCACGGCCGGCCGATCCGCCATGCGCGCGCGATGGTCGGCGACCTTGCGGAACTTGCCGATGTCGACGCCATCGCCGCCGAGCCAGCCCGACAGCGTGAACAGATACGGGTCGCAGATCGTGTAGGTCGTGCCCATGACCCACGGCCCTTCGATCATCTGGTGTTCGATCAGGTCGAAGCAGTCGCCGACGACCGTGTGCACCTTGCGCTGCATCGCGGCGATCGCCGCCTCATCGTCGACCCAGCGGTAACCGCGCATCCGATGCGCATGCGCGACGTGCACTGTCGAGCAGAGATAGCTGTTGAACGCCTGTACGCGCGCGAATTCGAACGGATCCGCGAGCGGCGCGAGGTGCGCATCCGGGAAACTCTGGGCGATGAAGGCGAGGATCGCCGGCGTCTCGGTCAACACGCCGCGCTCGGTGACGAGCGCAGGCACGCGACCCTTTGGATTGATCGCCAGATACTCGGGCTTGCGCTGGTCGTTCGCGCTGAAATCGACGCGTACGAGTTCGTAGGGCGCGTCCGCTTCCTCCAACGTGATGTGCGAAGCCAGCGCACATGTGTTCGCTGCGGTGAACAGCTTGAGCATCGTGTCTCCGAAATTCGTCGTCACGCGTTCGCCGCATCGGGTGCGCAACGCTGGACAGTCGCTTTACAGTAGAGGTCGCACCAGTATAGTTGGACCATTCGATGGGACTCCAACAAAAAAGGCGCGGCGTCATTCTCAAGATGGCAGACGCGGAGGATCTGATGGCGGCAACCCAGTCCGACAAAGGCGAACGCTTCCGGGCGCTGCACCAAGGGTCCAACGCATTCGTGATGCCGAATCCGTGGGACGTGGGTTCGGCGCGCGTGTTAGCTACCCACGGTTTTTTCGCACTGGCGACATCCAGTGGCGCATCGGCTGCAGCGCTCGGCTTACGCTACGGCGACATCGGTCGCGAGCACGCATTGGCGCACGCGCGCGCGATCGTCATGGCGACGGATCTGCCGGTGTCGGCCGATCTCGAGCAGGGCTT
>CAYUMA010000885.1:0-2112 GCA_964445675.1 uncultured Pseudomonadales bacterium
CACCGCGGCCGAACGCATCGCAGTCGCTGAACAGCAGCCCCTCGAACTCGTGCATCACCACAAATGGGACGAAGCGGCGCCGGTCGAAGCCGGCGCCCATCTCGACCGCAACGTCATCCAACAGGGCCGTCTCTAGCCTGACTTATTCACCCCTATAACGCATTTTTCGCCGCGGCGCGCGATTTTCGACGCGCGGTCGCGCCGGACCGTGGCGTCCGCCGCGACGCTGGCCTTGCTTCAATTTTTCTGCGGTTGGAGGTTGCGGGAATTGTTCGACGGGGCGAGCGCGCCCCGCTGCCTACGGCTCCGCGACGGCGAAGCGACGGGCCAGCATCCGAAACATCGCGCCGTCGGGACAAGCGGTCGGCAGCCAGACGCGAATGCGCGCCACGCCCTCGACCACGCGCGCGGCGATCTTGATCAGGCGCAGGCGCAGCGTGTTGAACTCCGCCCGCGCCAATTCCGAGCGCTCGGGTGCTGCGGCGCGCAGCGTGTAGAGCAGCCAATAGGCGCCGGTGTGCAAGATCAGCCGGAATTGATTGGCCAGCGGGCTGCGGCACGAGGTGCGATCGGACGCGAGCTGAGACTTGTGCAGCTTGATGAAGTTCTCCGCGTTGCCGCGCTCGCAGTAAAGGTTCTCGTAGAGATGCTTGGGCGAGCCGGCGCGCGTGGTGACGATGTAGCGGATGTCGAGCCCCTTGCTCGTCGCCTCGATGCGCGCGACGACGCGCCGCTCCTGGCGCCACGACTTCGCCGCATAGCTGATCTCGGTCAAGGCACGCATCTTGTCCGCTCCGCTCTCGGCGCGGCGCACGCACAGATCATCGGCGAGCGCGCGGACCTGGGCGTCGAGCACGTCGTTTCCGGCGAGCCCGAGGATGTATTTGACGCCGTTGTCCTCGCACCAATCCATCGCTTCGCGCCGCCCGTAATGGCTGTCGCCGCGCACGGTGATGCGCACCTCCGGCCAGTGCCGCCGGATGCGCGCGATCACGTGCTTGAGCACCGTGCGCACCTCCACGCCGCTCGGCGTCTTGCCCGCGCGCAGGATCATCGCCACCGGCTTGCCGCTGTTCCCTTCGTAAATATGCATCGGCAAGAAGCACCGCTCGTCGTAGTGCGCGTTGAACAACGACAGCTGCTGATGCCCGTGCACCGCATCCAGCGTGTCGTCGATGTCGAGCACGATCGACCATGGCGCCTTGCGGTAGCTCGCGCAGAACTGGTCGATCATCGCCGCCATCATCCGCCCGATCGCCATCCTCGACGGCGCGTTCTCCAGCCTCGACATCGTCGGCTGCGAGCACAGCGCATCGCCGCTCGCCGGCGCGTGGCCCACCGCCATCTTGAACACCGGGTCGTCGCGCAGCGTGTCGCAGTCGTTCGCGTCCTCGTACCCCGCCGCGATCGCGAACATCCGCATCCGCAGCATCTCGTCCACCGTGTGCTCGATCAAATCCGGGTTCCGCTTGTCCTTCAGGCAGCCCGCAAGCCGCGCCGCCAGCCCCAGCCGCCGCTCCACGCCACGCAGCAGCAGCACGCCGCCATCCGACGACAGCATCCCGCCGTCGAAGGCAGCGCTCACTTTCTTGCGTTCGACCGCTGGCAGATCGAACCCGAGTAGGTTATTCTGTTCCATGACGGGTGTGGCGCTCCGTGGTCGCTCGCATGAGACTGTCTGAACATCAGAATCATGCGACGATTCGCGGATAACTTCCACATCCGTCGCTCAAAAAACGCTCCAGGGGTGAATAAGTCAGGCTAGGCTAGACCCTAGCAACGTTTATCAAAATTATACAATTATATCAGATAGATATATACCGCGATCGTTTTCTACGAAATTTTGTCTTGCAGAGAGCCAGTGACATCACCATAGACTTTGAAGGAGGAATTTGTATGCAGGAAACGGTGATGGAATCTGGACGTGTCCAACTCCGCGTCGTGCTTTTCCAAGAGGATGGAGTGTGGTCCGCTCAATGCCTTGAGTATGATATCGCAACCCAAGCCAAGACCCTGCCTGCACTCCATAACGAACTCCAACGGGTTCTCGCTGCCTATACTGCGATTGCTTTGGAGCAAGGGGAAGAGCCCTTTGCTGGCATAGCGCCAGCG
>CAYUMA010000886.1:0-1695 GCA_964445675.1 uncultured Pseudomonadales bacterium
CATCGACGAATCCGCCCGCACCGATGATCGGGACCTTCACCTTCGATCGCACGAGCGGCAGCAGCACCATCGTTGCGACGTCCTTCGGGTTCTTGAAGCCGCCGCCTTCGCTGCCCTCGACGATCAGTCCATCGACGCCGCATTCGACCGCCTTCAATGCGGCCGCAAGACTCGGCACGACGTGAAACACCGTGAGTCCCGCTTCCTTCAACTGCGCCGTGTAACGTTCCGGACTGCCGGCGGACGTCGTGACGAACTTGACGCCTTGGTCGATCACGAAGGACACAATCGCCGGATCGCGCACGAATGCCTGCGCGATGTTCACGCCGAACGGTTTGTCCGTCAGGGTGCGCATCTTCTTGATCTCCTCGCGGATCGCATCGAGCTCGCCCGAAGACGTCTCGATGATGCCGAGCCCGCCGGCGTTCGACACCGCCGAGGCGAGCTGCGCCCGCGCGATCCAGCCCATCGGCGCCTGCACGATGGGTATTTCGATTCCCAGCATCTCGGTGACACGGTTTTTGAACTGCATGCAATCCCCTTCGTCGAGTAGTTAGAGCGGTACCGGTAGTTCCAAGTGGGTCTCGTAGACACGTTGCCGCAACGCAAGTAGCTCGGCGGACACAGCACCGAGGATCTCGTCGTCGTGGCACGTGTACGCGGCGCGGATCATCGGCGCCGCCGGCAACACGTTCTCCGGCAGCGGAATGATCAGATTCGAAAACGTCGCCCAATAGATGTCGAGCGCGGTCAACGACGAACCGAGCAGATAGCGCCGACCGGCGATACGCTCGGACAACATCTCGAGAATCTCGATCACACGCGTCTTGGCAGCACCCACGTGCGTCGGGTTGAGGCCGTACTTCGACCCGAGATAGTTCGCCACGCCGACCGGGAAGCTCGACTCGCCGCCATCATCGAGCGAGCGCTGAATCATCAACAGCCGATACGCCCAGCCAAAGCCCATCTCGCCGCAGATCTCGTGAGCCAGACCGAACAGCGTCGCGCGGTCACCCGCGTGCGCGGGAATCAACGCGGGTTCGGGTTTCAAGCGTTCGGCGAGCAACAGGATCTCGGCCCAGCCCGTGCGCAGCTTTTCGTCTTCGTACGCGACCACCGGAATGCCGACGTTGCCGGCCCACGCGACCAGCGCGCCATCCGGTTCGTCCCTGGCTTGCGCCGCGTACTGACACGCGAGCCCTTTGACATAGAAGATCCCCTTCGCCGCTTCGGTCCATGGACTCGGCACACCGCGCAGGCACGCGAGGCGCAAGCCAGGCGCCGATTTGGCTTGGGTGATGCTGATGTAGCGGCTCATTGAATTTGGCCGATCGCGAAGGAGCGCGAGCCTACCATCACGAACCTGTGGACGTGTAGTGCCGCACGCCGACACGCCACGCCAGCAGCGTCATACCGAAAAACACGAACCCCGCGAGCGGCGCCACGGTTTGCATCGCGCGCGTCGAGCCAAGCGGGTCAGGCACGTCCAGGATCGCGAGAATCGGAAAGTACGTCACCATCGCCAACGGGACTACGAAGGTGAAGAACCGCTGAAAATGTTTCTGGTAGATCGCCATCGGATACTGCGCCGTTTCGACACCGCCATACGTCAGCATATTCATGATTTCGAGCGATTCGGTGGTCCAGAACGACATCACGTCGCCCAGAATCACGAGACCGTAGTAGAACAGAAAC
>CAYUMA010000887.1:0-3901 GCA_964445675.1 uncultured Pseudomonadales bacterium
GTTCGTCCGGCCGGTCGAGCATGACGTCGTGCCCGCACGCGATCGTGCGCGTTTTCCAGCCGCGTTGCTGCGCCCCTTCGTAGAACTGGCAAAATGGAGAAGCGCCGAAATCAGTGGCCAGGACATACGTCACATCGGTCACCGTGTCGATTTTCCCGCTCAAGCGAAGCGGCTGCTCGAACGTCGCGCGCGGCTGCAGCGTGCATTGACGGTTCACCCACTCGCGATCACGGGCATTGACGTTGAACGCTTCGGCCGGAATCGGCGGCAGCTTCCAGTCGTCGCCATCGCGCCCCGGCAGCGGCACCGTGTCGTACAGGCACTGGCCATCGGCCAGGACGAATGCATCGAGGTACAGCAGCGCCTTGATGCGCTCCGCGAGCCGATCCGCCACGCCGCTGATGACACAACCGCCATACGAATGTCCGCACAACACGACGTCGGTCAGCTCTTCCCATCTGATCAGGCCCACGACGTCCTCGATGTGCGTGTCGAGGTTCACCGCGGGTGCCAGCAAGTGCGATCGCTCTGCGAGACCCGTCAACGTCGGCGTGAAGACGTCGTGTCCGCGCGCCTGCAGGGCTTTGCGGACGCGTTTCCAGCACCAGCCGCCGTGCCAAGCACCGTGCACCAGTACAAATGTCGCCATGTCAGCTCCCCCCGACGCCGTTGTCAGAAACGCCCCTCGCCGTCGCGGTGCCTTCTCGAACGAGGAGGTAACCGCGTGTTGTGCCCGACGTAGAGTCGAGCGTATTCATCGCGTCCCACAGATCGCTCGCACGCACCCACGTCGGCGGATATTTGTGTGCGGCGACGTCGAGTACGAGGACGCGATCGCTGCCCGGATCATACGCACCCACGGGTGAGATGTGTCCGGCGCCCTGCTGCCGAAGTGCGACGCGATCATAGTTCGTGATCAGGAATTGCGCGGGTTCCGCGACCACCGCGCACGCCGCGTCGCGAAAGGCCGCGAGATTCGATTGCGCCGCATGCACGACGACAACGGCGAGGCCTTGCGCCCGCAGCAGGTCCGCCAGTTGCTCGAGCGTGAGGCCGCCGAAGCTGACGCGCATTGCGCTGCGCACCGCCGCGACCGGCGGCGCGAAAAACGTAGCCTGCGTCAGCGAGATCGGCGGTTGCCGCAGCGCATTGAGCACAGCCGCGCCGGTCGCGACACCGCAATACGCGCGCCTGCTCTGGCCGACGAAATACGGCGCAAGTTGGTCGTAGTCGATACGCCACGGTGTCGCGAACAGCGCGCGACCCTCGGCAGATGTCGCGTCAACGAGATCGGCAGGTAGCGTCGCGTGATTGACGGACGGTGCAGCCAACGCGAACCAGCCGATCCCAGACACACCGATGATCAGCGCAATCAAGACCGCGAGCGCAGCGCGCTTCAAGCGTGAAACCTCCCGCCGTTCAGCTAACGGCGCGAGCATACGCGTTCGCCGTGCGCTGACGTATAGTCCGGCCAACACCCGAAAGACCGAACGAGCCGTGCGCAACGAAGTGACCTTGCTCGACGTCGTCGAGATCACCGCGCAGCAGGATCTGCCGGCCGGCGGTTTTACGTCGTGGCTGCAACAGATGCGCGCCGCGCTGAAGGACGGCGCCGGCTCCGACGTCCCCTGCGGCACCTGCAATGCGTGTTGCCGCGCGGGGTACTTCATCCACGTCGAGGCCGACGAGGCCGAGACACTCGCGCGAATCCCAAAACAGTTGCTGTTCCCCGCGCCCGGTCAGCCCAAAGGCAACATGCTGATGGGACACGACGAGCACGGGCGCTGCCCGATGCTGATCGACGAGAAGTGTTCGATCTACGCGCAGCGGCCGCGCGCGTGTCGCACGTACGATTGTCGCGTGTACGCGGCGAGCGCAGTGGCGCCTGACGACGCGAACCCAGCTGCGGTTCGGCAGCGTGCGCTGCGCTGGCGCTTCGACTACGACGATGAGCAGGATCGCACGCGGCACGCCGCGATACGCGCCGCGGCGCGGTTTTTGCGCACGCATCCGGAGTGCCTCGGCGGCGGTGCCGCCAACACGACGCAACTGGCGCTCTCCGCGATCAAAGTGCACGACGTCTTCTTGAAATTCCACGCCGACCACGCGGCGACCGGCCGCGCACCGAGCGACGCCGACATCGTAGAAGCGATCAACGCGGTGAACGCACCCATCGATCGACCATTTGATTCGCGCAATAAGTAATGATCGACACTTCAGAGCTTGTCGGCGATCTGCCGCGCAGCCTCCGCCGAGGTGCGGACTTCGATCAAGTCGAAGTGCGCCAGATCGTTCCACTCTTCGATCCAGCGATCGATCAATGCGCGGTCATCGGTACGCATCAATTGAAAGCAGCGCAAGTAATCGAGATCGACCCAGCTATCGACATACTCGAGACCGGCCGGCAGCCGGCGCCCACCGCGCGCACGCCGATAGATATCCGGCGCCGCCCCCGCATTGAAGTACTCGATGATCATGTAGAGCATGGTCGTATCACAGTTGCAGTCCCATGTAGAAGAGATCGTAGTACTCACCGCGCACGCAGATTTCGCGCTTGAGCGTGCCTTCGGTGACAAATCCCAAGCGTTGGTAGAGCGCAATTCCGCGCGCGTTGTCGGTGCGCACGCGCAAGCCGATCTTCCTGACGGTTCCACCGATGCGCGCCCAGTCGATCAGCGCATCCAGCATCAATCCACCGATACGTAAGTCCCAGCACGCCGCGCGAACGGCGAGCGCGAATTCTCCGACGTGCCGCGTTCGCTGCCGCTTGCCGGGCGCGAAGGTCAGGATCGCGACGATCTCCCCATCGATCGTGCCGATGACGTAGAACTGCGTTGCGTCCGCGTTCACAGCGCGCAGGTAGGCAGCCTCCTGCGACTCGTTCAATTCGAACTCGCCGGGACCAAACGTCAGGAAGTCGGACTCGCCGCTGACGGCTTCGAAGTAAACAAGTATCGCGGACGCTTCGTCCGGCACCGCATCGCGAATCAACAGCGTGCGGCCATCTTTCAGCGCAATCGTCCGTGGATCCATGTGTGCAGCCTACGGCACCAACGAGCGTCCGAGATCGTAGCGCGTGTCGCGCCAGGCATCACGCGGCTCGGCGACGATCCACAACCGAACGTGTTCGTCGTCGCCGGCGCGACCCACACAAAGCTCGCGTCGGCGCGCCCGCCCGCGCTCATCGATTACGCCCGGCGGCGCGCACCGATGCTGAACGCCCCATAGAGCGCGCACGCGAGTTCCAGCAACGCAAGCACTCCGGCACTGGCGATGAATCCGGCCTGCACCTGTGCCGGACCGTCAGGCAGATGCGCGATGTTGTCCGGCGACACGAGCACATAGTGGTGATAGACGCCGAACACGAGCCCTCCGACCATCGACAGCACGAACAACCACAGTGCGAACCCGACATAGCGCGTCCACACCAGCACGCCCGACACGATCGGCGCGAGCAGGATCACGATGATGACGAAAGCCAGTTTGATCGGCGGCAGCCCGATCGCGAGCTCGGTGTGGCCGCCGGAATGCCAGATGTTGACGGCGACGTGCACCGCGACGAGCGCTGTGATCACGATCTTATTGGACATTCTTGTCACGAACGGGTTCGGCGCTGCGCGAATAACCAACTGACGATGGCTTCGGAGTCGTACGCCGCCGTCCACGAATCGTGGTTGGTGCCCGGCAACTCGGTGTACCGAACCGCAGCGCCGACGGCGCGCAACGCGTCGTGCATCCGCCGCGATTCGACGACGGGAACCGCTTGATCCGCTTCGCCGTGCACGATCCAGATCGGCATGTCACGCAGGCGGGCCGCGACCCGCTCATACGGCGTGCCGTCGCCTGACGGCACCACGCAGGCGCGATTTGGACGATCGCCGACAAAGCCGCAGATCACGAG
>CAYUMA010000888.1:0-2286 GCA_964445675.1 uncultured Pseudomonadales bacterium
GGCAGCCTCGCCGATCGGATCGGACCCATTCCGCTGATCCTGCTGCAGATGACGGTCATGGCGTGCGGCGCCGCCGCGGTGATGCGGATCCGCGTCGATGAATTCGTGAAGCCACCCACCCGCCAGCACGCGCTGAAGGAAATTCGCGAGGGCCTCGCGTTGGTTTTTTCGTCGCGGCGGATGTTGCCGGTGATGGTGTTGAATCTTGCAATCGGCGTGTTCTTCGCCGGCGCATTCATGGTGCTGATCCCGCTGCACATACGCGACGTTTACCACGGCGGCTCGCAGCAGATCGGTCTCGCGTACATCCTGCACATGACAGGCACAGTAGCGGTGACCGTGCTGCTGCTCGCGCGTGGCGGCGTCGCGCGTCCGGGTCGGGCCCTGCTGCTGGCGCTCGGGTTGGGTGCGTTGTTGTTCGTGCCGATTGCGTTCGGGGTCTCAATCGGCGGCTTCTACGGGTTGATCTTCCTGTGGGGCCTTGGTGCGGGCGTTGCGATGAGCATGGCCCGCACCATCGTGCAGGAGTCAGCGCCGGCGTCGCATCGCGCGCGCATCATGTCGGTGTATTCGCTCGGCATGATGGGCGGCATGCCGTTCGGGTCGCTGTTGATGGGCTATGTGATCGGCGCGTTCGGGCCGCAGAACGGCGCGCTCGTGCCGGTCGTGGGCATGGCGGTCGCGGTCACGTGGGTCGCCGCGAAGTCCGACCTGTGGACGCTGGTGCCGCACGCCGAAGCCGTAAAGGTATGATCGGTCGAAGGGCAGGCAGTGGAGAGCGCGATGCAAGGCCGACGCAGTTTCTGGACGTGGGGTTTCGAGCGCGATGAACCGAGCGATGCGGATCGCCGAAAATTTGCGGCGAGCTGGTCTAAGCGCGTAGGCCACGCCGTCGAGCCGCCGCCGATCCCGGCGCTCGCCGACATCGAGTTGCGCGCGCCGCGCATCAAGATTCCGGGCGCGCTGCAGGCGTGGGTCAGCGCGGATCAATACGAGCGCGTCGTGCATACACACGGCGGGCATTCGCTCGAACTGCTGCGGGCGCTGCGCGGTGATTTTGCGGCGCCGCCGGACGCCGTCGCGCATCCGCGCACGGAAAGCGAACTCGAAGCGACGCTCGCGTGGTGCGACAGCAACGGCTACGTCGTCAGTCCATCGGGCGGCCGCACATCGGTCGTGTGGGGCGTCACCGTCCCGCCATGCGACGCGGCGGTGACGATCGACCTCGATCGGCTGAACCAGGTGCTCGAAGTCGACGACGTGTCGCGCGCTGCGCGAATTCAGGCGGGCATCTACGGTCCGGATCTCGAGGAATTCCTGCGGCCGCGCGGTTATACGTTGCGGCATTTTCCGCAGAGTTTCCCGTGGTCGACGCTCGGCGGCTGGATCGCGACGCGCTCCGGCGGCCACTACGCGACCAATCACACGCACATCGACGTCTTCGTCGAATCAACGCGCATGTTGACGCCCGCCGGCTGGTGGGAATCGCGCCGGCTCCCGGGCAGCGGCGCGGGCCCGAGTCCCGATCGCATGGTGCTCGGCTCCGAAGGCACGCTCGGCATCATCACCGAAGCGTGGATGCGCATTCAGAAACGGCCGACGTTTCGCGCGACCGCCGGCGTGACGTTCGATTCGTGGCGCGCCGGTTACGACGCGACGCGTCAGGTCGTGCAGGCGAAACTATGGCCGGCGAATCTGCGCCTGCTCGATCCTATCGAAGCGCAGCGCGCGGCCGGCCTCGACGGCAAGCAAGCGCTCTTGATCATCGGCTTCGAATCGGCGGAGGTGCCGCAAGGACCGTTCATACACGCGGCAGTGAAGATTGCGCGCGGTGCCGGCGGTGCGATCGCCGACGCTGCAATCAAGGTCTCTGACGGTTCCGGTGAGGCGACGGGACGCGAGGGCGCGGTCGGTGCGTGGCGCGACAGCTTCATCGGCGTCAACGCGGGTTTGACCAACGGCATGGGGCTCCTGGCCGATACGTTCGAAACGGCGATCACGTGGGACAAGTGGCCGGCGTTCGATGTCGAGGTACGCGCCAAGGTCGGGCGCGTCCTGACGGAAGTGTTGGGGGCCGGCACTTCGCTATCGTGTCGCTTCACGCACGTTTATCCCGACGGCCCGGCCCCGTACTACTCGTTCTCGGGTGTCGCCAAACTCGGCGGCGAATATGCGCAGTGGCGCGAAATCAAAGACGCCGCGTCAAACGCCGTCGTCGCCGCGGGCGGTACGATCACCCATCACCACGCAGTGGGGCGGCTGCATCGTCCAGCGTGGGAGCAGCAA
>CAYUMA010000889.1:0-3084 GCA_964445675.1 uncultured Pseudomonadales bacterium
GCAAACCGTTCCGGTTCTGCCGGAAGGAAATTGGACGAGGCAGAATATATTGGAAGTGAACCCAATCGGCCGCTTCGTAACCAATTGATTTATTGGTAGCTACGGGTGGACTTGAACCACCGACCCCAGGATTATGAATCCTGTGCTCTAACCAGCTGAGCTACGTAGCCACGAGGGTGGCGGATTCTCCAAATCTGACGAATCCATGTCAAGAAAACCGGCGGTGCGCCCGCCGGCTTCAAACGTTGAATCTGAAATGCATGAGGTCGCCGTCGGCGACGACGTAGTCCTTGCCTTCGAGGCGCCATTTACCGGCATCTTTCGCGCCCTGTTCACCGTTGCACGCGATGAACTCGTCGTAGCCGATCACCTCTGCCCGAATGAATCCTTTTTCGAAGTCGGTGTGAATCACGCGTGCGGCCTGCGGCGCCTTCGTGCCGATGGGAATCGTCCACGCGCGCGCTTCCTTCGGACCGGCGGTGAAATAAGTATGCAGCCGCAGCAGCTCGTAGCCGGCGCGGATGACGCGGTTCAGTCCCGGCTCTGCCATGCCGAGATCGGCCAGAAACTCCGCCCGTGCGGCGTCGTCGAGTTCGCCGATCTCCGCTTCGAGCTTGTTGCAGATCGCGACCACCACGGCGCCTTGGGCCGCGGCAATGCGCCGGACCTCGTCGAGCAATGGATTACCGTCGAACCCGTGCTCATCGACGTTGGCGATGTACATCACCGGCTTGGCGGTGATCAGATGCAGTTCCCGCAGCCGCGCTGAATCGTCGGCGCTGAGTCCGAGCGCGCGCACGGGTCGTGCTTCGTTGAGCGCCACGCGCACGCGCCCGAGCAGTTCGACGAGAACCTTGGCGTCCTTGTCGCCCGCGTTGGCAGTGCGTCGACTTCGATCAAACACGCGCTCGACCGTCTCGAGGTCCGCCAGGGCCAGTTCTGTGTCGATCACTTCGATGTCGTCACGGGGCGACACCCGGTCCGACACGTGCACGATGTTGTCGTCGACGAAACAGCGCACGACGTGCGCGACCGCGTCGGTCTCACGAATGTGCGCGAGAAATTGATTGCCCAAGCCTTCGCCCTTCGAAGCGCCCGCGACCAATCCGGCGATGTCGACGAATTCCATCGTCGTCGGAATCACCTTCTGTGGCTTGACGATCGCGGCAATTTTGTCGAGCCGCGGGTCCGGCACCGGGACCACGCCCGTGTTGGGTTCGATTGTGCAGAACGGGAAGTTCTCGGCCGCGATCGCGGCCTTCGTCAACGCATTGAATAGCGTCGACTTACCGACATTCGGCAGCCCGACGATTCCGCAGTTGAAACCCATCAATCGTCCCCGTCGTTGTTCGTGTGAAGCACGTTCATCGCCTTGGCAATTTCGCCGGCACAGATCAGTTCCAGCAGCGCATCCGGAAAATCCATCGCGCGCCGCACGGTATCGTGGTCCTGCGAACGCATCCTGGAGCCCGTGAGGTAAGCGCTCACTCGGTCCTTGTCGCCCGGGTGGCCTACGCCGATGCGTAGCCGCACGAAGCCGGCATCGTTTCCCAACGAGCCGATGATGCTGCGCAATCCGTTGTGGCCCGCGTGGCCACCGCCCCGCTTCAGCCGGATCACGCCAGCCTCGAATGCCATCTCGTCGTGCACGATGAGAATCTCCGCCGGCGCGAACTTGTAGAAGGTCGCGACGGCGCCAACCGACTCCCCGCTCAGGTTCATGAACGTGTTGGGGATCAACAAGCGCATATCGTGGCCGAGAATCGTTCCGCGGCCGACGTGCCCCTTGCAGCTCGCGTCGTGCGCGAGCGGGATACGAAAGCGTGCGGCCAGCGCCGCGACGAATTCCGCACCGACGTTGTGGGGGGTGCCGTCGTACCGCGGACCCGGATTCCCCAGGCCCGCGATCAGACGAATGGCAGCCATGGCTCAGCCTTTGTCGGAACCCGCGCCTGCGTCGCCTTCCGCCTTCGGCTCGGCACCCGTTGCCGGTGCGGTCGCGGCAGCATCAGCGGCAGCCGCGGAATCGATCGCATCGATCTCGGCGGCGAGCGTCGACGCGTGGACACTGACGACTGCTACGTCCTGCTCCTCGCGCTCTTCGTCCGTGAGGCCCTCGAGATCCTCGAGCACCACGCCGTCCGGCAGTTTGAGGTCCGACAGATGCAGGATGTCGCCAATCGACAGCGGCCCGACGTCGACCCCGATGAACTCCGGCAGGTCCTTCGGCAGGCAGGTGACTTCGACTTCGATGATGTGGTGCGTGATCAGGCCCTTCTCGTCCTTGACGCCGATGCACTCCTCCTCGTTCAGAAAGTGCAACGGAATCTTCACGGTGAGTTCCTGACCGGCGACGATGCGTTGAAAGTCGATGTGCATCGGTTTGTTCGTCGCCGGATGGCGTTGCATGTCGCGCGCAAGCACCTGGTTCCTCGCGTCGCCCATTTTCAACGCAAGGATTTGCGAGAAGAACGTATCCGACTGAATTGCTTTCGATAAGTCGTTCTCGATCAACGACACATTGACCGGCGCTTCTCCGCCTCCGTACACGATTCCCGGCACCATCGCGGCGTTGCGACGCAGGCGGCGGCTCGCACCTTTCCCGACGTCGGCTCGCGCCTCCGCAATCAATTCAATCTGCTGTGACATGGCAATCTCCTAAACGTCACGAACTAACGGCATCACGGATCCGCGACCAGAACCCGCGCGCCACCTCTCAACCGACTTAGAACTCTCTATCTGACTATCTGAACTTTTTATCTGAACATCGCGCTAACCGACTCTTCATTGCTAACGCGACGAATCGCTTCTGCCAGCAGACGGTCAAGACTCAACTGATTGATGCGCCGGCACGCCTTCGCTTCTGGCGATAGTGGAATCGTGTCGGTGACGTATATCGCATCGAGCGCGGATGATTCGATCCGCTCAATCGCGGGCCCGGACAACACCGCGTGGGTGATGTAGGCGACAACGCCGGCGGCGCCGCGTTCTTTCAATGCGCCGGCCGCCTGACACAGCGTGCCGGCGGTGTCGACGATGTCGTCGACCATGATGCACGTGCGCCCTTCGACATCGCCGATCACG
>CAYUMA010000890.1:0-19343 GCA_964445675.1 uncultured Pseudomonadales bacterium
TCGACCGCGTGCACTTCGCCGACGCTGCGCAGCAACACACCACCCCGCACCGGGAAGTGTTTTGTGAGACCGCGCACCTCGAGCAACGGCGCGTCGATCGTCATGACGTTCGCCAGTGATGGCACGCGACATGATGGTCCGATTGCGCGAGCATCAGCGGGGGCTCCGTTGTGCAAATCGACGTCGCGTGCGCGCAGCGATTCGAAAAGCGACAGCCCGCCGGCAGCTCGCTCAGCGCCGGCACCAGCCCGGGGATCGTCGGCAGGCGCGACTTACTCACCTGCTGCAACTGCGGCATCGACGCGAGCAATCCGCGCGTATACGGGTGCAGCGGTTGTTCGAACAGCGACATCACCCCCGCCTGTTCCGCCACACGACCTGCGTACATCACGACGACGTGATCGGCGATCTCGGCGATCACACCCAGATCGTGCGTGATGAAAATCACCGACATGCCGCGTTGATGCTGCAGGCGTTCGATCAGTTCGAGGATCTGCGCCTGAATCGTGACGTCGAGCGCCGTCGTCGGTTCATCCGCGATGAGTATGTCGGGTCGACACGCCAGCGCAATGGCGATCAACACGCGCTGCCGCATGCCGCCGGAGAGCTGATGCGGATAGTCATCGAGGCGCCGATCGGGCGCGGGAATGCCGACTTCGGCCAACAACTCGACCGCGCGGGCGCGCAGCGCGCGGCGATCGCCAACGTCGCCGTGCAGGCGCAGCGTTTCGATGACCTGGTGCCCGATTCTCTGCACGGGATTCAACGCCGTCATCGGTTCCTGAAAAATCATCGCGATCCGGCGTCCGCGTATCTGTGCGAGCGCGTCGATCGACACGCGCACCAGGTCGGTGCCGTCGAACAGCACACGACCGCCCACGATGCGCCCAGCCGGTTTTGGCAACAGCCCCATGATCGACAGCGCCGTGACGCTCTTACCACACCCGGATTCGCCGACGATGCCGAGCGTCTCGCCGGCGGCGAGCTCGAAGCTCACGCCATCGACAACGCGCACGATGCCCGCATCGGTCGCGAACTCCGTGCACAGCTCTTCGACCCGCAGCACGCACTCACTCAAGATCGCGCCGCCGGTAGGTTTCGTCGATCTTCAAAATCGGCGCGAACGTAACGCCTTCGGCCATCGCGGCGCGGATACGCCGTTTTTCGTCGACGTCGATCCAGAAAAGCCCGCCTGCGGAATAAACCCCGGCCGAAATTTCCACCAGATTGAACAGCGAATTGCTCGTGCGTGTGCCGAGCGACGGCGGTAACTTGACCCACGCCCACGCCGCTTCACGCGTATACGGTACCCCGAAGGTCGGAATGACCGAACCCGACTCGAATATCATCTGCTCGAGCCGGTGCGCGAGAGTGACCCGCTCCGTTTTCGTCGATGAAGCACGATACGCGTCGATCAGCTTGTCCATCGCGGGGTCGTCGTGGTTCATCAGATTGTTGGTCTGCGGCACGTGCGCGTTGACCGAATGAAAAAACTGCCAGTACTCCGGCGCCAGCCCCTGGCTTGCCCATGTCATCCACGCGATCTGGTGTTTTTTCTCCTGCATCTGCTTGAACGCACTGGCGGAATCGAGCAACGACAGCTCGAGTTCAATACCAGCTTTCTTCGCTTCTTCGCGCAGGATCACCAGGCGATCAGTATGCGGCGGCGTGCCATAGGTCACCCGCAGCGATAGGCGCCGGCCGTCCTTGACGAGAATTCCGTCGGGGCCGCGGTCGCGCCACCCGGATGCCTCGAGGTACTCGCGCGCCTTGGCGAGATCAAACGTGCGCGCACGGATCGCAAGATTGTCGTAATCACCGAACCCTTCGTTGAAGGTCTGCATGCGTGCGTAGTCACCGCGCAAGACTGTATTGATCACACGATCGACATTCATCGCGTGAGCCAGCGCGATGCGGACGTTGCGGTCTGCAAGGAT
Source organism: uncultured Pseudomonadales bacterium (assembly GCA_964445675.1). GTDB lineage: Bacteria > Pseudomonadota > Gammaproteobacteria > Pseudomonadales > Azotimanducaceae > DATJGR01. The sequence continues at coordinate 1,938 of CAYUMA010000890.1, forward strand.
CGGATCGTCCTCGTTCAAATACATGCCCGCCGCTGCTTGCGGCACGTCGTTGTAGAACCAGTAGCGATGGATGTACCCGTTGTCGAACGCGGGTCCTTTCGCCTTTTCGTGCCAGAACTGCGGCAGGACCAGTCCAAACGTATCCAGGTCGCCTCTGAGGAAATGTTGGAACGCGACGTTGATGTCGCGCACGACCTTCACGCGAATCTTGTCGGGATTGAAGCGGTGCCGGTAATACTTGCGATCGTTCGCCCACCAGTTCGGGTCGCGTTTGAACTCGATGTACTTGCCTTTGCGCACCTCGGAGATCTGATACGGGCCCGTGTTCGGTTCGATCTTCCAGTTGTAGACCGACACCCAGTCCGTATCGAGTTTGAAAAAGTGCTTGGGCACGACGCCGATGTCGTACTCGCCCATCAGCTCGTCGGGCGGCTTCGGTGACGCGCCTTCGACGCCGATGATCCGATCGCCGTACGCGCGGATGTCGACAACCTGCGTCGTGTAATAGTCGTTGTAGAACGGCGCCACGATGAACTTCGACCGCATGAAGTCCCGCGTGAACTCGAAATCCGCGCCCGTCACGGGCACGCCGTCCGACCAGCGCGCGTCGGCGTCGATGCGGTAGTAGACGGTTTTTCCGTCAGCGTCGAATGCCCAATGCGACGCCAGCGACGGGATCGGTCGGCGCGTGTTCGGATGCCACGCGACGAGCCGCATCTGGTTGTATCGCAGGAATCCGGCAAAACCGCCGTTCGAATCAGGCCCCACGCGACGCAGCGTCAGCGGAAACGACTGCATCGAGGTGCGAAACGTACCACCCCGCTTCGCTTCGGGTGCGGCGAATTCGGGATCGGAGTCGTTGGTGAGCCAGACCAGGTGCTCGGGCAGTCGATCGGGCAGCGACCAGCCCGCAACGGGTAGTGCGAGCGTGACGACGAGCAACAGGCTGCGCAATTGCGCTGCCCATCCAGCAGGGTCACTCATACATCGTCACTCATAGTAGGTGAACCGTTTCGGATCGAATGCTTCGCGAACGGCTTCACCGATGTACGTGACCATCAACAGAATGACGATCATTGCGCTCACGACTGACGTGACGATCCACGGCGAGTCCAGATTGTTCGTGCCCTGCGACAACAGATCGCCCCAACTCGGCGTCGGCGGCGGCAAGCCGAACCCGAGATAGTCGAGCGCGGTCAACGCGGTGATGCCGCCCGCAACCGCAAACGGAATGAACGTGACGATCACCGACACCGTGTTCGGCAGGATGTGTCGGGCGATGATTCGTGTACTCGAAGCCCCCAGTGCGCGAGCGGCGAGCGCGTAGTCGCGCGTCTTTTCCTTGTACGTCGACGTGCGCATGTACCACGTCATCGACATCCAGCCGAACAACACCATCACCAGCACGAGCGTGGCGAACGTCGGCACGACGATCGACGCGATGATCATGATCACGTAGAGGAACGGCACGTTCGACCAGACTTCGATCACGCGCTGCAGAAACAGATCGAATGCACCACCCCAGAATCCCATCGCGCAACCCACCGCGATGCCGATCAGGTAGTTGCAGACGAGCAACACGAGGGAAAATGCCATCGCGATGCGAAAGCCATACACCAGGCGCGCAAGGACGTCGCGTCCGATCGTGTCCGTTCCCAGGAAATGCCGCGTCGTCAGCGATGGCGGATACGGCGGGTACGCCAATTCGCGCAGGTCGTTCTCGAAGGCGCTGAATGGGACGATCGGCATCAGTACCCAACCACTGCCGTCCGTCGCAAGGCGCTGCTGCAGTTCGCGAAAGTTCGTCTCGTACGCGTAGTCGAGGCCGAACACAGTTCCGGGCAGGAACTTACCGTACGTCGGAAAGAACAACTGGCCGTGATAGCTCACGATCAGCGCACGATTGTTCACGAGCAGTTCCGCGCCGCACGACAGGACCAGCAGCGTCAGCAGAATCAGCGCCGAGTAATAACCCCGCTTGATCGACTTGAAGCGCTGCCACTGCTTCTGTGCGAGCGGATTGAGTGTGAACAGCCGCATCGTCATCACGTGCCCGCCTCGCCGCTGCCGAACTTCACGCGCGGATCGACGAGCGCGACGCAAAGATCGGAGAGGATGTTGCCGAGCATGAACAACAGCGACGACAACACCAGGATGCCCATCACGACGGGGTAGTCGCGTTCAACCAGCGACTCGAAACCCAACAGGCCGAAGCCATCGATGTCGAAAATCTTCTCGATCAGAAACGATCCCGTCAGGATCAACGAGATGTTGCCGCCGAACGACGTCGCGATCGGCACCAGACTATTGCGAAACGCGTGGCGGAACACGGCACGCCGAAACGACATCCCCTTCGCGATCGCCGTACGCACATAGTCCGCAGCCAGGTTGTCCATCAGTGCGTTCTTCATCATCAGCGTAGTCACGGCGAAGCTGCCGGCGACGTACGCCAGTATCGGGAGTACCGCATGACGGATCACATCTGCGATCTGCTCGGACCGCGTCAGATCGTCGAAATCGTCGCTGACGAACCCACCGAGGGGAAACAAGTTCCACTGTGCCGCAAATGCCGTCAGCAAGGCGATTGCGACCACGTAGCCGGGAATCGCGTAGCCGAAAAAAATCAGCGCCGAACTCACGTTGTCGAACAGCGTCTTGTGTCTGATCGCCTTGACGATCCCAAGCGGAATGCAGACGCCGTATGTGAGGACGAGCGTCACGACGCCGTAGAAGATCGAGATCGGGAAGCGGCTGCTGATGATGTCCCAGACCGGCTCCGAATAGCGGGTCGAGGTTCCGAGATCGAGCTGCACGACCTTCGCCAGCCAGTTGACGTAGCTGATGAAGATCGGCTTGTCGAAGCCGTAATACGCCTCGAGTTCTTTGAGCTGTTCCTTCGACAGCGTGCTGCCGCCAAGTCCGTCATTGCTGTTGACGGCACCCATACCGGGTTGGGCCGCCATCGCTGCCTCGTTGAGCATACGTTCGATCGGCCCGCCCGGAACGAGCCGGGTCAGCGTGAAAACCAACAATGAAACGCCGATGAACGTCGGGATGATCAACAAGAGGCGTCGAATGAAATAGCTCGTCACCCGGGCTCACTACGCCAGACGAAAGCGCCACATGGTACTCGTGAGCCGCGGTGGCTCCAACGCGTGCGCGCTGTCATGGTAGATTCGCGCACCTTCGGTGTAGATACGCACGCATGACCCAACCATCGATCGTGACGCCGCTGCCCGCCTGGTTCACGCGCGCGCTCGGCACCGCGAGTGAATCAGGCACGACGATGGTGTCGGGCGCCTCGATTGCGTATCGCGCGTGGGGTGCGCGCGGCAGCCCCGGCATCGCACTCGTTCACGGCAGCAACGCGCATCTGGAGTGGTGGCGTTTCGTCGCGCCGTTTCTCGCGGATCAATTTCGTGTCGTTGCGCTCGATCTGTCGGGTAACGGCGACAGCGGCTGGCGCGATCGTTACAGCGGCGCCGCGTTCGCGGAAGAAGTCTGGGCGGTGTGTCGCGCGGCGGAACTGGGTCCGCGTCCGTTCGTGGTTGGGCACAGCTTTGGCGGATTCGTCGTGCTCGAAACGGCCCACGTTCACGGCGCGCAACTCGGCGGCATCATCCTTGCCGACTTCACCGTGAGTCCGCCCGAGGATTACACCGAATGGGGCCGCCGCGCCGAACGCGAAGGTAAAGGCCGACGCGCGACCCGCGTCTACGCGGACATGGACACAGCGCTCGGCCGGTTCCGCCTCATCCCCGAGCAACCCTGTCAGCACCCGTATGTCGTCGACTACATCGCGCGGCAGTCGCTGCGCGCCGTCGACGGCGGCTGGACCTGGAAGTTCGATCCGGCGCTGTTCGATCACCTCGAGATGGGCGAGGACCAGGCGGACAAGTTCTTCCATCTGCGCTGTCGATCCGCGCTGATTCTCGGCGAGCACAGCGAGGATTCCGGTGCGCAAAGCGCGGACTTCATGGCGCGCAACACCGAGGGCTTGCTGCCGATCATCACGATTCCGGAGACCTACCATCACATGATGTTCGACGAGCCGTTGGCAACGGCGATGGCGATCAAGGCGATGGTGCTCGCGTGGATCCAGGACGACCATCGCGCGCGACTCGAACTCGCCCGCCGCTGACGCGTTTGCCGGACAGAGCCCACAGCGTATGCTGTTTGTCCAGCAACCATGAGGAGTGCGTCGTGCGAAAAACCTGGGTCGTCGTTGCCGATCGATCGCGCGCGCGCATCTTCTCCATCGCAAAACCAAATGGACCGCTGATGGAACTCGAGGACCTCGTCCACCCCGAGGCGCGCGCGCACGAACGCGATCTCACCACTGATCGTCCGGGACGCTCGCCCGACCACAACGCACTCGGCAATGCGCACAGCGCGCGCGACGAGCAAGCGCAGGAGTTTGTGCGTGAGATCTCCCAACGACTCGAGAAAGGGCGCGTGCATGGCGAACTCGAGCGTCTGCTCGTCATCGCCGCGCCCGACGTACTCGGCATGCTGCGCAAGACGATGAACGGCAATCTGGCGAAGCTCGTTACGCTGGAAATCGACAAGAACGTCACGCAACAGAGCCCGGCCGACATTCGCAGGTTACTGCCGGAATACGTCTGAGGTGCCTACGCCGGTCATCATCGAAGCGGCGTTGAACGGCGGCACGACGAAGCACACCAACGCGCGCGTGCCCAGATCCATCGACGAAATCGTCGCGGACGGGATTGCGTGTCTCGACGCCGGTGCGTCGATCATCCATCACCACAACGACGAACCGGTGCTTGGCGGAACGGGTGAACATTCACCGGGCCCCTATGCGGCGGTGTGGCGTCGTATACGCGCGCGCCACCCCGACGCAATCTTCTATCCGACGATGGCGGGCGGCGGCGCCGACATATCGATCGCGCGGCGCTATGCGCACATCGAAGCGTTGGCGGCGACGGACCTGCTCGACCTCGGCCTCGTCGACCCCGGCACCACCAACATCGGCCGCTTCGACGCCGACGGCGTGCCGCGTGCGGAGTCGTTCGTCTATCAGAACACGTATGCCGATTCGGTCTACATGATCGAAACGTGCCGGCGCCTGGGGTTGGGCTCGAGCATCTCGATCTTCGAACCGGGATTCGTGCGTGTAGTGGCGGGTTATCTGCGGGCGGGCCGACTGCCACCGGGCGCATTCGTGAAGTTCTATTTCGGCGGCCCTCGCGCAGGATTCGGATTGCCGCCAACACCAACCGCGCTCGACGCATATCTGGAGATGTTGCGCGACTGGCAGCTGCCCTGGCTCGTATCGATTCAAGGCGGCGATTTGATCGCGTCGGTTGAGTTTGCGCGCTACGTCATCGAACGCGGCGGGCACCTCCAGGTCGGGCTGGAACCCAACCCCGATCGAATCCGCGGCAATGTAGAACTGGTGGTGGAGGCAACGAACCTCTGCAATGAACTCGGGCGCCCACCGGCCAGTTCATTGCAGGCGCGTCAGATCCTCGGGCTCAAAGCCGCGATCAATTCTTCACCGGCATGATCCGGTAAGCGCAGCGGCGCCCTCCGGTCAACAGGTATTCCACTCGCTCCACCGCGACCGTCGGACCCAACAGCTCGCGAAACAGGTCGAGTTCGTGGCGGCAGAATCCCTGACAACTTCGCGCTGCCGCGCAGATGGGACAGTGATTCTCCGCGAGCAGCCACCCACCACCCGCAACGCGCTCGAGTTCTGCCATGTAGCCCTCATCGTTGCGCAGCTGCGTCAACCGCTTCAGCTTCGCGTGCATCGTCTTTGCGCCGGCAAGGCGCGCGCGGTAGTGATTGCGCGACTCGGTTTCGCGCTGCGCGATGACCGTCTCCAGGGCCGCCTCACCCAAACTGCGGCGAATCGAATCGATCAACGTCACCGTGAGCTGCGCGTGCGTATCCGGAAATCGTTCGACGGCGAGTTCGGTCAACGTCCACCGCAATGCCGGACGGCCGACACCACCCGCCTGGTGATGCGATTGCACCAGTTCGTCCTGCGCGAGACGGTTCAGGTGTTGTTGAACGCCCGGCACACTGATCTCGAGCGCATCAGCCAGCGCGCGCGTGGTCTGCGCGCCACGCGTCTTCAAGATCATCAGCAGACGCTCCGCCGTGCGTTCGGTGGCGATGAGGGTTGACACGGTGTTGTCTTACCAAGACATCGGGTCGCCAATTTTATAAGGCATTTGTTTCATAAGTCACTCGACGTTTGCGGGCTGCCGAAGCAGACTCGGCACAAAAATCGAGGTTCCCGACGTGTCAGCATCAAAGCCAACGTCCGTCGCCCCGGTCCCGATCGCGCTGACCCGGCTGTTGCGCGAACACGGCACCGCGCACGCGCCGCACTACCCACCGAGCGACAACTCGGATCATGGGCCGATGGCGTATCTCGCGATGTATGGGCTCGGCATCGACATTGACCAGATTGAGCGTTTCGCGATGCGCTATCGACGCAGACTCGCGCCGCTCTCGCCCCCCGATTTCATCGTTAGATCGGAGGATCTGCCGCTGCACCGAGGACGCCGCGAATCGTATTCGGCGCTGGTCGCATTCTTTGCGGGTCAGATCGAAGCCGATGGCTGGCGAACGACGCTGGCGCGTCATCTTCCACCGTTGATCTCCGGCTGGGTCAAGGACGCGTTTCACCCGCTCATTCGCCTGAGTTACGGCATCGAGTTCGAGGTGCCATCGGAGATCGCGGCCGGTCTCGCCTACCTCACGATCACCGGTGACGATCAAGCGCTCGCGACGCACGCGCGGCGCGTCGCAGACACGAACGACCGCGACTATTTCGACACCGTCAGGCGACGGCGGGATCCCACTTACGCGCGCGGTCCCTTCAACGCGCGCTATGGACGAATCGTCTCGAGTTCTGCGCTGCGACCGGCGCGGGGAAACTCAGATCGTGCGTTCAAGGATCTCAGCCGCAGCTGCCTTGACGTGTTTCACGCCACGCATGACTTCTTCGCGCTGCACCTGATCACCAGCAGTCACGCGTTTCGTATCTGCGCGCCGTGGGCCGGTCCCGATCCGCAGGCGCTCTTCAGCGTCGGCCTTGCGGCGGCGTATCTCGCGATCGGCGCGCCGACGTTCGCGCCGGTTGAAGATTCCGTGCCGACGAGCCCCATCGAAGGGCTGTCTCACACAAGCGACGAACACGACATCAAACTCGCCTACTCGTGTGCGACGCAGGCGCGCGCATTCGCAGACAACGCATACGATTGGGTCGCGGCGCGCTATCTGACGCCGCGGCTGTCCGCGCCGCACTGATCGTGTAGCGTTGCGCGGACTCCATCCGAGGAACGCGCATGGCTGCCCCCGACCCTCTGTTCGCTGGACTCAAGGTCATCGACGTCGCGAGCTGGATTGCCGGTCCGGTCGCGGCAACGATCCTTGCCGACTATGGCGCCGACGTCATCAAGGTGGAGATGCCCGGCGTCGGTGACGGCTATCGTGCATTGGCCGGGGCACCCGGGATGCCGGCCGCAGCCGTCAACTACATGTGGTTGATGGATGCGCGCAACAAGCGTTCGTTGACGTTGAATCTCAAAGACCCGCGCGGCAAGGCGATTCTGCTGCGCCTCGTCGCAGACTGTGATGTCTACGTGACGAACCAGCCGATGCCGATGCGGCGTGCACTCGGACTGTGCTACGACGATCTGAAAGTCGTCAATCCGCGAATGGTCTATGCGTCACTGACCGCCTACGGTGAAACAGGACCGGAGCGTGATCGCGAAGGCTTCGATCTGGTTGCGTACTGGGCGCGAACGGGTCTGATGGATCTCGTGCGGACCGGCGATGTCGAGCCGGCTCAGTCGCTCCCTGGCATGGGTGATCACCCCACCGCCGTCGCGTTGTACGCAGCCATCGTCACCGCGCTGTTGCGGCGTGAGCGAACCGGCATCGGCGGCGAGGTCAATACGTCGCTGCTCGCCAACGGGCTCTGGGCGGCGTCGTGCCTCGCGCAAGCCAAATTCGTCGGTGCAGATTTTTCGGCGTGGCGCGCGCCGGGGCGGATCGCGTTCACGCGTCCCGTCTACCGCGCCGCAGACGGCCGTTGGCTGCAATTCACGATGGTGCGAACACCGCTCGAAGTCGAAGCACTCTTTCGCACGCTGGGTCTCGAACACCTGCTCGACGAAGCGCGGTTCGCAACAGCGGAGCTGCGCCTCGACAATGGAGTCGAACTCGTCGACCGCATTCGCGCGGCAATCGCGCAGCGCGAAAGCATCGATTGGATGACGCAGTTCCACGATGCAAGAGTGCCTGCCGCGCTCGTGGGCACGCTGGATGACCTGCTCACCGATCCCCAGTTGGCCGCGAACGGGATGACCGCCATCGCAGCTGCCGCCGGCTCGGCGCGCGTGATCAATCATCCGATCAATGTGGTCGACCTGCCGCGGCGCGCGATCGCCGCGGCGCCGGAGCTCGGTCAACATTCGCACGAGATTCTCGCGGACCTCGGCTACACGTCGGCGGACATCAAGGCGCTTCGCAGCGACGGTGTTGTCTGAGTACGCGCGACCAAATCAGACGCGTGGATTACAGCCATACGACAATTGCATGCAACGCGCGCGAGCGCGGGATTGCTATCGTCCACGTCGAAAGAAAAACACCGAATGGCACCCTTCGACATGACGACCGAAAACAACTTCCGACATGGCGCCGCGAAGCAGCAGATTTTCGCCGAGATCGAACGATTGCGCAGCGAACTGGCGGGTCGTCAGAGGCTGGAACGTCCCGCACCAGGCAGCGTCGTGCATGCATATCGCGCGCTGATCGCGCGTCAATACGATCGCTTGGAACGCCTCGGTATCGAGTGAGTCCGGGGGTCCATCAACATTCCATAATGCTTGCAGTTTTGGCGCGTACGATGCGCGTCGACGATGGTTGCTACAAATCCCATGGAACATTTGAATCGAAGCGAAAGCTGGCTGTTGTGCGCGTCTCTGACGACGCTCGCCGCAGTGATCGGTTCATTCATCCTGGCCTAGGAGCAACCGCTCGTTCACTACACCAACCTTTGCTAGACCACACACACTCCTGGTCTTGGCCTCGGCACACACCCCTGATGTTGCCGGGGCTTTTTTCTTTGTGCATTTGACGATCGACTGAAGATACGCAAACATTTCCGCGAGGGCGCGATGACATGAGGGCTCCGATGAAATATCTGCACACGATGGTCAGGGTCAACGACCTCGAGAAGTCGCTCGAGTTCTATTGCGACAAACTCGGTCTCGAAGAGACGGGCCGCAGTGAAAACCCCCACGGCCGATTCACGCTGGTATTCCTCGCGGCCCCTGGCGACCACGCGGCGCAGGTCGAGTTGACGTACAACTGGGACCCCGAGCAACTCGCCGGCGGTCGGAACTTCGGTCACCTCGCCTACGCCGTGGACGACATCTATGCGAGTTGCCAGCGCCTGATGGACGCTGGCGTCACGATCAATCGTCCGCCGCGCGACGGGCGCATGGCATTCGTGCGCTCACCGGACAACATCTCGATCGAACTGCTGCAACGCGGCGCCCCGCTCGCCGCGAAGGCGCCGTGGAAGGACATGCCCAACACGGGCGAGTGGTAGGTCGGACGCAGGCTTCGCTACAATGCCGGCCCTTTGAATCAACAAACCGGGATATCGCCATGAAGCTCATCAATTCGGTTGGACCAAATCCTCAAGTGGTACGCACCTTCGCCGCAGAGAAGGGGATCGTGCTGCAGACCGAGACGGTCGACATCATGAAAGGGGAAAACCGCCAGGCCGCCTATTTGAAGAAAAATCCCGCGGGCGGCTCGCCGTGCCTCGAACTCGACAACGGCATGTACCTCAGTGAAATCACGGCGATCTGCGAATATCTCGAGGAGAAATTTCCGGCGAAACCGTTGATCGGCACTACGCCGGAGGAAAGAGCCGAAACGCGAATGTGGACCCGCCGCATTGACCTCAACATCTGCGAACCGCTGGCGAACGGATTTCGTTACAGCGAGGGTCTACCGCTGTTCAAAACCCGGATGACGACGCTGCCTGACGCAGCCGAAGGTCTGAAGGGCATCGCGCAGGAAAAGATCACGTGGATCGATGGGCTGATGGCCGGCAAGACCTTCATCTGCGGCGCGCGTTTGACGCTGGCAGACATCCTGCTCTACGCGTTCCTGAGTTTTGGCACGCAGGTAGGACAGCCGCTGAACGCGAAGAACCAGAACATCAAAGCGTGGTTTGACCGCATGGCGGCGCGTCCCAGCGCGAAGGCCTGACCCACCACCTTCCACCTCGAGCCGTCCGCGCGCTGTAGATCGCGCGCGGACATCAGCGACCCGACTCAGCGTCCGCGCGTGACTATCGCCCGGGCATTGTGTTACTTTTCGTAGCGTTTCGCGCCGCCACCCTTTCGATCCGATAATCGGGACACCTTTCGTGCGCAGGACCTACCTCATAGCCTCGGCGATCACGGCCCTCATCACGCTGTGGCTGCTGTCGGGACAGTTCGGCAGATCGGCGCCACCGCCCCAGCAGACGCTCGCCGAGCAGAATCGCAATCGCAGTGCCGCCGGCGAAGACAACCCGCTGACCCGCGTGCGCGCGGTCGTCACGTACGCGCAAGCGCAGACCACGACCGTCCCGTTGCGGGGCCGGACCGAGAACAAGCGCACCGTGATCGTCAAGGCCGAGACCGGTGGCAAGATCGTCGAGCGGGCTGTCGAGCGCGGTCAACGCGTCGAGTTGGGACAGACGCTGTGCCGCATATCGCGGGACGATCGGCAAGCCAAATTCGACGAGGGCAAAGAGGCGGTCAACCAGGCCCAGATCGAATACGAGGGTGGCCTGAAGCTCTCGAAGCAAGGGCTGATCTCGGACACGATGACCGCGACCACGAAAGCGCGCCTCGCGGCCGCACAGGCACAGCTCGCGCGCTCCGAGATCGAACTTGCGCATACCGACGTCCGCGCCCCGTTTGCGGGGCTCGTGGAAGACACTCAGGTCGAGATCGGCGACTTTGTGCAACCCGGCAGCGCGTGCGCCACCGTCATCGACCTCGATCCGATGCTGCTTGTCGGGCGCGTCGCCGAGCGCGACGTCCACAAACTGAAGCTCGGCGCGGTCACGCGAGGCGTGCTCATCGACGGCACCGAGGTCGAGGGATCCCTGACGTTCATCGGGCAGCAAAGCGACACCGCGACGCGCACCTATCCGGTCGAGATCCAGGTCCCCAATCCGGATTTCAAACTGCGCAGCGGTGTCACCACGCAGATCGCAATTCCGGTTGACACCGTCATGGCACATCGCATCAGTCCTGCGCTGTTGGCGCTGGATGACGAAGGCCGGGTCGGTGTGCGAACACTCGATCGCGACAATCGCGTGGTGTTCAACCTCGTACAGATCATCCACGACGAGGGTGGCGCCGTGTGGATCTCCGGCTTGCCTGAGACCGCCACGCTGATCACCGTTGGACAAGAGCTGGTCGTGCCGCACGAGCAGGTTGATGTCGTGTTCGAGACCGGTCCCGACGCGCCTGCGATTACGCCGGGGAATTCCGCCGACCGCGAAGTCGCCGGGCGCGGACTCGGTGCACGCGCACCACTGACGATGACGACAGCGCCCACAAACGCGAGCTGAAGCGCCGCGCCGGCGACGACCGCCGGTATACTCCGCGCTGCAACTGGAAGCAGCCGATGAGTTGGATCCGCGAGTCTCGCATCCCCACACAACGGAATCACCTGAGCGGCAAGATGTGACGAGCCACATCGTCGCGCTCATTGCTGCGGCGCAACGCGGCGCCGACACCGTCGGCACGAAGGCCGCCACGCTTGGAACGCTCGCCGCCAAACACCGGGTTCCGGCGGGATTCGTCATCGCCACACAGGCATTCGTCGAACACTTCGATCGCCTCGGCGTCGACCTCGGCGAGAACGCACGGGGCGTGCCCGCCGAAACACCGGATACCGCGACCCTGGCACGTCTGCGCGCGGCACCGCTCGAGCCGGAACTGGCCCGGGACATCCACGCAGCGTTTGCGACGCTACCGACGCTCGACGAGCGGCCGAAGATCTGCGTGGTCAGGAGTTCTGCGGTCGGTGAGGACGGCGCGAGCGCCAGCTTTGCCGGCCAGCACGCGACCTACTACTACGTCGCACGCACCGACCTCGAACAACGGGTCATCGACTGCTGGATGTCGGTCTGGAGCGCGCAAGCAAGCAGCTATCGCAGCCAGATGCGGATCGACGCGCCCGTGCGGATGGCCGTCATCGTTCAGCTGATGGTGCCTTCCGAAGTCTCGGGCGTGACCTTCACGCGTGATCCGACCGGGCGCCGCCGCGACGCGATGGTGATCGAGTCGTGCTGGGGACTCGGTGCGGCGCTCGTGGATGGGCGCGTGACGCCCGACAGCTACATCGTCCGGCGTGACTCCCACGAACTCGTCGAACGCCGTCTCGGCAGCAAGCGATTCAAGGTTGCCGAGGACATGCTCGATCCGATCGGCACCCGGCTGCAGACCGTACCGCGCCACCTGCAACGCATCAGCACCTTGAGCGATGTCGAGGTTCACCAGGTGGCGAGCCTGGCCGCTGCGTGCGAAGCAGAGCGCGGCGCACCGCAAGATGTTGAATGGGCCTATACAAACGGGATCCTCTATCTACTGCAGTCCCGACCGATCAGTGCTTCGGTGAGCGCTCCGCCACCGACCGGACGGTGGATCGCGTTCAAGCCGATACTCGAGAACTTCACCGATGCGCTCACGCCGTTGACGGTCGACATCGTGCGGCGTGTATTGCCGCGGTTCGGCCAATTCATCGACGGTCGCTACTACCTCGACTTCGACACGCTGCGCAAGACGATTCCGCTTGTCGTCACTGAATCGGAGTTCGCGGAGCTCGCGCTGCTGAAGAGCGAACGCAGCGACTACCGTATCCACTGGATGCGCCTGTGTGTTGTCGTTGGCGTCCTGGTGTTCGCGTACATCGGCGCCGGTCTGCTGTACGTCCGCAGTCGCCATATTCGATTCGCAAGCCTGGCAGACTTCCGGGGGCGTTGCGCGAAGGTGCTGGCCGATCCGCGACTGGACGCGCTGGCGAGCATGCGCGCGCTGCTGATGGGTCCGCATCCGTTCGCGGCTGCGTCGCAGTTTCCATTTCAGGTGAACGTCTCCGCCGCGCGCTATTTCCTTCTACTGGCGGCATTGCGCTGGTATCTGCGCCGCTTTGCCCCGACATTCGACCAGGCGCAGATTGCCCCGTTGTGCGCAGGGACTTCGGACATGTTGTCGACCCGCATGCTCGACGACCTGCGCGAAACCGCTGTCCTCGCGGAGAGCACGCCCGCCATTCGTCAGATGTTGCAGTCGGACCGGCTGGAGGAACTGCCGAATCAGTTGGCGGTCCACCCGGCGGCCCGAGCGTTCGTGGCGAAATTCGAGACATTCATCGCAACGTATGGCCACCGCGGCACACGTGAGATGGAACTCGCCGCGCCGCGCTGGCAGGAAGACCCGACGCCGTTGTTCGTGATGATTCGCAATCTGCTGCGCGAAGGCTTCACGGAGCCGCTGTCGATCCAGGCCAATGTCCGCAACGCCCATGCCAATACCGCACTCGACGCCGCGCTCGTCGGGAATTTCAAACGCTCGGCCGCGCGATGGTTGGTTCGTCGCATCCGTTACTACGCCGCGCTGCGTGAAAATACGCGGCACTACACGACACTCGCGTTCATGACCGTGCGGGCGAAGATTCTCGCGCTCGAGGCGCAGTTGCTCGGTCAGGGATTGTTGCGGTGTGCCGACGACATCTTCTATCTCTCGTGGGACGAAATCGGCGCGCTGCAGCAGTCGGCGCCCGACGCGACGCGGCTGCAATCGCTGATTCGGCGCCGGCGTTTGACGCATATGCGACGCAATCGCAGCCAGCCGCCGCTGACGATCAACGTCGGCTACCAACCCCCACAACCCGGCGTTGGTGTGCTGACGGGCCAATGCGCGAGCCCGGGAATCGCGGAAGGAACGGTACGGCTGGTGCTCGATCCGGCTACCGACGGCGAGATCAAGGCCGGCGAGATCCTTGTCGCGCCGTATACCGATCCCGCATGGACACCGCTGTTTCTCGGGGCCGCCGCCGTAGTCGTGGAAACCGGCAGCTATCTGTCCCATGCGGGCACGATCGCGCGTGAACTCGGCATTCCGTGTCTGGTCGACGTCGCCGGCGTCATGAACGTACTGCGCAACGGGCAGCGCATCTGTGTCGATGCGACCCAGGGCAAGGCCTTTCTACTGGCCGAAGCGGACGGCGAGGGATCGCGATGAAGTCGGTGATCGTTTTTCTGTTCGCGTTGCCGGTATCCGTGGAACTGTGGGGCGCGCTGTTCGGTGTCCTGGACGGTTGGCGGGTCGCCACGTCGAGAGCCGCTGCACTGGAACGATCCGCCATACCGTTGCTGCTTTGGGGCGCCTTGTGGTGGCTGGGCGGCGTCGGCGCCTGGCGGCTGATGGTGATCGCGTTGGTCGTGGTCCTCGGGTGCCAGGTCGTGACTTTCTACGGCACGCGACTACTGATCCGGATCCCGAGCCTGCAAACGACCGCGATCGACACCGAGCCCGATGCGCCGCATTGAAGAATAGAGTGCGCTGAAGAAAAGAGCCCCGGCGACAATGGGATTTGGGAGGGGGAGTAACGTGTCGCCGGGGCATTCAAACAATGCTGGGGGAGGACCATTCCTCACACACAACAGATTAGTCACCCGGCATGTCGTGAAGTTCCGTGCTTTACGACTTCAATGCGACCCGATCATAGATCCCGGTGACCTGATCGAATTTCACGATCAGGGTATGTGAGACGCGCTGATCGGGATCGTGCAGGTGATATTTGAAGCGCATTTGCCGGGTCCCCTGCAGAAACGCGTCGTAATCCTTCGTCAGCTCGCGTACGTCGCTGGTCGTCTCCTTGCTCCAGGTCGCCCTGAACGGTCCGAGAATCGCGCCCCCGGTCAAGCAGATCGTGATCTCGTGGTTCGTCAGACCATGGTCATCCTGCTTCATCGGCATGCGCCTTCTCCCTGCAAACAACGAGACCTGACGATAGCACGGCGGTAGCGCCGCATGGCTAGTCCAAAGCGACGCTACCGCGCATGTGCGCGGCACCGTTCGCGCCTTGAATCCACAACTGCGCACCGTCGCCGTCGGGCGCGCCGCACGCGTGCACCGGTTGTCCATCGAACACCGGCGCGATCGCGCGGAACTCGAACCGACGCACGGGGCGTCCCGGTGCCTGTGTCCGCACCAGTTCGAGCATCAGCGTCGCGAGCAGCGGTCCGTGCACGACCAGGCCCGGATAGGCTTCGTCATGCACCGCGTAATCCCGGTCGTAATGGATCCGGTGGCTGTTGAATGTCAGCGCGGAATATCTGAAGAGGCGCGGCGAGTCGAAGGTCCACGCGCGTCGCCAAGCCGCGCTCGTCGGCGCGTTCTGTGCAGGCGCCGACGCAGCACCTGGCGCGACGTCGCGATACACGATGTCCTGTTCCTCGCGGATCGCAAGTCCCGCGGGGCCGTGAATCTCGTGCTGCACCTTGACGAAACACAGGCGCCCCGAGCGGCCGCTCTTCTCCTCGACGCCCACAACGCGCGATAACTTGCGCGCCTGCGCGCCCAAGTTGAGCGGCGTGAGAAATTCGAGGCGACTGCCCGCCCACATCCGCCGCGGCAGCGGAACGGGCGGCAAAAAGGCGCCGCGCTGCGGATGGCCGTCCGCGCCGAGTTGTTGCGACGGCGCCGCGTCGAGGAAATACAGCCAGTGCCAGCACGGCCACAACTCGGCGCCGGCGCCGGGCACGGCATCGTCTGCATCCAGCGTCGCGTGCAACGCCTGCGCGCGCCATGGGTCCAACCAACAGTCCAGTTGGGTTGCGCGCCCGATCCAATCCGTCAGATTCGTCATACTGTTTCTCCAAATTCGGCGCGGATGCGATCGGAGTGTTCTCCTATCGCCGGAACATCGCCATAGACCGGCCAGGTCGATGCACGCAGCGGATGCGCCGGCATGCGCACACCGCCGTGCTCGCTGCCGATCGTCACGCGGCGCAGTTGCGGATGCGCGGACAATCCGGCGACGTCATTGAGCGTACCGAACGCGATTTGTGCGCGCGTCAGCAGCTGCGTGATCGACGCATGCGTCGAGGCGCGCAAGCGCGTCTCGATCAGCGCATCGAGCGCCAGCCGATTGGCGACGCGCTGCGCGTTCGTCGCAAAGCGCTCATCCGTCGCGAGTGCGGCGTCACGCAGCACGGATGCGGCGAATTCGCGCCACTCGCGATCGTTCTGAATCGAGATGATGAGAACGTGCCCGTCACCAGTCGAAAACGCCCCATACGGCGCGATCGTCGGGTGCGCCAGGCCAATGTTTTCCGGGGCCGCGCCGAGATAGTCGTAGTGCATCAGCGGTACGGTCATCCACTCGGCCATGACGTCGAACAACGATAGCTTCAGCCGCTCGCCATGACCGCTCCGCGTTCGGCGCCAGAGCGCCTCGTGAATCGCGAGCGCCGCGCTGACCCCGGTCGCAATGTCGCAGACGGAAATGCCGACCCGTCCGGGTTGGCCGGGTGGGCCCGACACCGCCAGCAAGCCGGATTCGGCCTGCACGAGCAGGTCGTACGCTTTCAGTCGCGCGTATGCGCCCTCTTCGCCGTAGCCGGAGATATCGCACGTGATCAGTCGCGGATAACGTTCGCGTAATTCGTTCGATTCGAATCCTGCGCGCGCAGCCGCGCCGGCCGCGAGATTCTGGATGAACACATCGGCGCCGCGCAGCAACCGATGCAGCAGCGCCGCGTCGGCAGGCGCCTTGATATCGAGCACCAACGACTCCTTGCCGCGATTGAGCCACGCGAAATACGACGAGCCGCCGTTGGCCGCGTGGTCATAACCGCGCGCGAAGTCGCCGTCGGCACGCTCGATCTTGATCACACGCGCGCCGGCATCGGCCAGGCGACACGATGCCATCGGCGCCGCGACCGCCTGCTCGAGCGAAACGACGAGCAGCCCATCCAGCGGTCGCGCGAGCGAATCGCTCACGTCAGAACGACCGCGGCAGCCCGAGTACGTGCTCGGCGACGAAGCTCAAAATCAGATTCGTCGAGATCGGCGCAATCTGGTACAGCCGCGTCTCGCGGAACTTGCGCTCGATGTGGTATTCGCGCGCAAACGCAAAGCCGCCGTGGGTCTGCATCGCAACGTCGCCGGCGCGCCAGGACGCTTCCGATGCCAGCATCTTCGCCATGTTGGCCTCCGCGCCGCAGTCTTCGTTCAATTCATATTTGCGCAAAGCCTCGCGCACCATCAGTTCGGCGGCTCGCATGCTGGCATAGGCCCTGGCGATGGGGAATTGCACGCCCTGATTCTGGCCGAT
>CAYUMA010000891.1:0-3423 GCA_964445675.1 uncultured Pseudomonadales bacterium
CCACACAAAACACTTGACGCAAAAGGACGCGACGGGTGACGCCGCGTGCGCGTCGTGCCACGCCGCAGCGAAATCGTCGGATAGCGCCGATCTGATGATTCCGGACATCGACAATTGCGTGCAATGCCACTCCGACGTTGCGCAACCCGGCCGCGTCGAGCTTGCGTGCACCGCCTGCCACACCTATCACCCCGATGCGTCGCTCGCCATGTTGCGGAGCCAGCGATGAATCGAATCGCGGTACTGATTCTTTTCTGCGTGGCCGGATGTTCCGGCGGCGGATCGTCAGGCGGCGCGATCGGTAACGATCCCGCGCCCCTCAGTTGCTCCGGCGGCTGCGCGACACCGACGTCGCTGCTGACCGCCGCCGATGTCGGCACGATCATCGCGCGCGGCGTATTCGAAGCAAAAGCCCACGGCGCCGATGCGACGATCGCCGTCGTCGATCGGGTCGGCAACGTTCTCGCCGTGTATCGCCTCGGCATGGCCACGGGGCGCGATGTGTTGATCGCGAGCCGACCCGATGGCGGCGGTGGCTCCGTAGTGAGCGGCGGTCTCGAGGGTGTGCTGTTGCCAATCGACGGCGCGGCCGCGATCGCTAAGGCGATCACAGGCGCGTATTTGTCGTCGGAGGGCAACGCGTTTTCGTCGCGCACCGCGTCGCAGATCATTCAGCAGAACTTCAACCCCGGCGAAATCGGCGCGCCGTCCGGTCCGCTGTTCGGCGTTCAATTCTCGCAGCTCTCGTGCGGGGATTTCGTCACCGCATTCAACGGCGTCGCGCCCGACGCGGGTCCGAAGCGTTCGCCGCTGGGACTCGCGGCCGATCCGGGCGGATTCCCGCTGTACAAAGACGGCACGGTCGTCGGCGGTGTCGGCGTGATTGCCGATGACCTGTACACGATCGATGCCAACATCACCGACGTCGATCACGATCTCGACGAGGCGATCGCGTGGGCGGCGACGTTCGGGTTCGCGGCGCCATTCGATCGCAGGGGCGATCGCATCACCGTCGACGGCAAAACGCTCCGCTTCAGCGATATCGATTTTGATCAGCTCAACAGCGCGCCACGCAACGCACCCGGCTTCGCGAGTCTGAGCCCCGCCGAAGGCGCGTTGATCGCGGTGAACGGCTACAACGCCGCCGTGATAAACGCAGGAACGGCGTTCGGATTTCCCGCTTCCGGCGTGCGCGCGGACGGTGGCGTCGACTATCCGCAGACCGACGCGTACGTATTCGTCGACGACGCGAACTCACCCAGGTATCCACCCCGCGCCGGCACCGATGTCGCAGTGCTCGGTCCTGCTGTGCTGACGACTGCAGAAGTGCGCGCGTTGCTGTCGCATGCATTGAACGTCGCGGCGCGCGCACGCGCGCAGATCAGGCGACCGTCGGGAACCGCCGCGCGCGTGACGATCGCGGTCGTCGACACCAACGGCGCGGTGCTCGGAATCGTGCGTTCGCGCGATGCACCGGTGTTCGGCGGCGACGTGGCCGTGCAGAAAGGACGCACCGCGGCGTTCTTCGCTTCAAGTACGGCGGCTGCGTACCTGGATGGCTTGCCGGACGCGCAATACGTCGACGGCGCATCGATTCCGATCGGTGACTACATCGGGGCGGCGCAGGTGTTCTTCGACGATCCCGACATTTTCGCGACGGGTGACACGGCGTTCAGCGCCCGCGCCATCGGTAATGTGGCGCGTCCGTTTTATCCGGACGGCCTCAATGGCGCGGCGGGCGGTCCGTTCAGCAAACCACCGGGGCAGTGGAGCCCGTTCTCGACCGGCCTGCAATTCGACATCATCAACAACGCGCTGCTGCAGCACGTCGCGTCGATCATCACAGGCGGTCCCGATTTGCGCGGAAATTGCGCGCGCTCTGGCGGCGCACCGCGGATCGCCAACGGCATCCAGATCTTTCCGGGCGGTGTACCGATCTATCGCGACGCCACGCTCGTCGGCGGCATCGGGGTCTCCGGCGACGGCGTCGATCAGGACGACATGGTCGCGTTCCTCGGCTTGCACGAAGCCGGCGTCGAACTCGGCGGCGCGATCGGCAACGCGTCTTTCGCGCGGCGTTCCGACACGTTGACGCCGCAGGGCGTCCGGCTGCGCTACGTGCAATGCCCACAGGCCCCATTTACCGACGGCACACAAACCAATGTGTGCGCAGGCAAATGACGTGAACGCGCCGCGCATCGATTGGGTCGCACGCGCGCTGCTGATCAGTTGCGAACTCGTCGTGCTGCTGCACGTCGCCCCGGTCTTTGCCGACGTCTGCTATCAGGACGCCAACGGCCGCATCGTGCCGCGACGGCGTCCCGGCTATGTCGCCGTCGAATGTCCACGCGACGGCACGACCGGGCAACCGTCACCGGAGGTCGTGCCGACACTCGTGCGGCGCCCGCGCGTGCCGCAGATCCCGCGCGAGCCGAACCCGGTGTCGCCGGTGCCGCGGCCAACGCTCGACGACTACGTCTCGAGCGTGCCGGTCCCGGATCGCTGGCGCATCGTCGACGCGCTCGGTTACAACGATCGCTGGTACGACCCGTACAACCGCAACCTGCTGAAGGCGGACAAGCCCGTGCACGGCGACTGGTTCTTCAATCTGGGCGTCATCTCCGACACCGTCGTCGAGGTGCGCGACGTACCGACGCCCGTTGGGGGCAGTTCGACGCAGGGGTCGGGCGCGAACGACGTCTTCGGCGGCGCCGATCAGCGTTACGTGAACCAGAACATCGCAATCGAGTTCGTGTACTACAAAGGCGATACGGTCTTCAAACCGCCGGAGTTCGAGTTCCGCTTCACGCCGGTGATCAACGTCAACCGTGTCGAACTCGACGAGGTGCTCGGCGTCGACGTCGACCCGCGTGACGGCACTACGCGCGACGACAACTTCGTCGGTATCCAGGCTGCGTTCATCGACAAACATCTGCGCGACGTCTCCGACCGCTACGACTTCGACAGCATCCGCGTCGGCATCCAGCCGTTTTCGTCGGACTTCAGGGGATTTCTGTTCCAGGACAATCAGCTCGGCGTGCGCCTGTTCGGCAATCGGCGCAACAACGTCATCCAGTACAACCTGGCGTGGTTCCGCCGCATCGAAAAGGACACCAACAGCGGTCTCAACGATCTTGGCGAACCGTTGCGCGACGACGACATCTTCATCGCGAATCTGTATTGGCAGGATCAGCCGGTGAGCGGTTTTACGTCGCAAGCATCACTCGCCTACAACCGCAATCGTGAAGACGACGACGTTCACTACGACGCCAACGGCTTCATCGTGCGGCCAGCGTCGCTGGGGGTCGAGCGTCCGCGCGGCTATGACGTCGGGTATCTCGGCTACAGCGGCGACGGTCACGTCGGCCGCATCAACGTGACGACGTCGCTGTATTACGCATTCGGTCAGGAAGACAGTTCGGT
>CAYUMA010000892.1:0-15128 GCA_964445675.1 uncultured Pseudomonadales bacterium
CATTTCGGTGGATGGCTCTTGCAGATAGTGGCCCTGGATGTAGTTCGCACCCGCTTGCCACAGCGCGGACAGCACCGTCGCACTCTCGACCATCGGAATCACCGTCAGCTTGCCGTGCTGCTGGAGCTCTTTAATCATGTCGGTGAGCTTTTCCTTGCGAGCCGGATCGCCGTCGAGCTTCTGCACGTGACTGCCGTCGAGTTTCACGAAGTCCACCGGCAAGTGGCGCAACGTGTCGAACGGATTGTCGGTGGTGCCGAAATGCCGCAGCGACGTGCGGCAGTGGATCGCCTTGAGACCCTGGACGAATTCGCGAGCCTGGCGCACGTAAGTTGCGGCGTCCGGCTCGGCGATCTGGAAGATCACCGCGTCGCTCGGCAGCCGCGCTGCCTTGATCGCGACGCCGAGCCACGCGATGAAGTCCTCGTCGATCAGACTGTTGCGGGTCAGATTGATCGTGAGGCGCGTGTTGTTGCCCTTGGAGCGATGCTGCGACAGCGTTTTGATCGATTGCAGGATCACCCAACGATCGATCTTTGCCGCAACGCCGTTGTCGATTGCGAGCTGGAGGAACTGATCGGGCGCCAGGCGCCGATTTTTTTCGTCGAGCAACCGCAGGAACACTTCGTAGTGTTCGTCGGAGTCGCCGCGCAAGCTGATGATCGGCTGGAACAGCAGCACGAACGTCTGGTTCTCGATTGCGTCGTTGACGAGCTTGAGAATCCGGCGCTGTTCCGACGTCAGGCCCGTGCTGCCCTCAGCCTCGATGGCGGTGACGCTTGGCCACACAATGCAATTGGTCTTGCCGCCGCGCCGCGCCGCGACGAGGGTACGAAAGGCGAGGTTCATCGCCTCGCCGACGCTGCCCGAATCGCCTAACACCGCCGCGCCGATCGTGATCGTGCGGCGGACCGTCTTCCCCTCGACTTCGAACAGGCCGCCCTCGATCGTTTCGCGCAGCCGCTCCGCGAGCACGTCGCCACCGGCTTCGCTCGCACCGACCGTCGCGACCGCAAAGCGATGATTCGCGATACGGGCCATGCGTGAGGCGCCGAGTTCCGCAGTCAGCGCTTCGGCGATTTGCGCAACCATCGCCTCGGCGCGGTGCAGGCCGATCTCGACCTGTAGCGCGTCGAAATCGTCGATCTCGATTGCGAGCATCGCACCCGGTCGCGCGGCGTTGCCTTCGATCTCGGCAATGAACGTATGGCCCAGCGCAAACGGATCCGCGCCATGGGTGCTCGCGACGGCAACCGGCGCCTCGACCGGTGCGCTTTCCTCGACTTGCCCGAGGCCCGGCAATCGATCCTGCAGCACGGGCACCGCCTGCGAGCGCACCAACACCTGCGTGCAGTGCTCGCCTTCGTATACAGCGCCGGTCAGCGTCATCTGGCCGGCGATTGGAATGCCTTGCGTCGTGCGCCCGCAGAACGAGAACGACAGCTCGTCGGCATCGTCACGAAAGGTGCGGATCTTGGCCCGGAACTCGTCGGCGAATGACGCGTCCATCAGATCGAGCAACGGCAAACCCAGCAGTTCGTCGACGTCGGCGAAGCCGAACAGCTTGAAGTAGTCGTCGTTCGCGTAGATGTGCATGCCTTCGTGCACATACGCGATCGCGGCGGTCGAATTGGCCAGCAGCAGTTCGCAGCGGCGCTCGGCATCTTGCAGCGCGCGTTGGGTCTGCGAGAAACGGTCGCGCTGATTGACGTTCTCGAGCTCGCGTTTGATGACGTGCAGCAGGCGTTCGTTGTCGTTGTTGATGATGACGTCGGTCGCGCCGATGGCGAGGCCGCGCGTCAGATTCTTCGGCTCCGGAGAATCGTCCATGACGATGATCGGCAGGTTCGGCTTGCGCTTGCGCAGGGCCGGCAACACCTGCTCCAGATGATCGAAGTGGGAGCGGCACAACAGCAGGTCTATCGATTGTTCGGAGTCGGATACGTCCGAGAGGTCGGCACAGAACTCGGCCCGTGTGGGTATGCCTGCGTTGCGCAGCACGGAGTCGATCTCATGCGCGCGATTTTCGGAACGATCGGCAATGAGCAGACGGACCGGGGACAGGGTGGCCATTCCTCGACACAATCCCTATTGATGGACAGTTTCCCTACTTTTTCTTCCCTGACTTGGGCTCCTCCGGAGACCCCTTCGGGGATGGCTTGGGCTGGTCGGCACCGATCATGTCCCACAGCGAGTCCATGTTCAGGTCGATCTGGGTATTTTCCAAGTAACCATCCAGCATTCGGAATGTGAACTGGGTAAAACTCTCGGTCATCAAGACCCGCCGCATCAGCTGGCCGGTGGCCTGAATTGTGTGCCGCCGCAATTGCACTTTTTGGGACTCGTTGTACGGCAGCCGAGGCGTGATCAGCATCGCGGGTTGGCCGATCGCGTCGAGCGCCGGCAACAGTACTGCCCGGTGGTAGTCCGTGTTGTGGCCGCGTTTCTGCAGCATCCGCACCGCGACCGGGATCGCCCGCGGTGCCAGCAGTTCGATCCCCATCAGGGTCTCCTGGTCGCTGTGCCGGATCCAGCGCGAGACGGCGATGCACCAGCGCGCATCGTCGCGCTCGCGAATGGCGAGCAGCTCCCCCGTCTGCAATTGGATCGGCATCGGCGACGGCCAGCGCGCGCAGTAACCGGACGGACTCGTATCGATGATCTGCGCGTCGTAGCACGGGTAGTTCGCCGCAATCGCGCTCTGGCTCTGCGGGCGTCGGGGCGACAACAGAATCTTGCTCGGATCGCTGATATTCGGATTCAGCGGAATGCGCCCGCCGCGCAGATCGAACGCATTGCTCCAGACGTCGTCCGGTGCGGTGGAGCGCTGGATGGTCTGCTCTTCCATGAATGGATTGATCTCGCGTCGCAGCAGCGCTTCGGTGCTGCCGAGCTGTTCGGCGAACTCGACGCCGCCGGAGATGTAATAGTGCAGTGTGCGCATGCCGATGCAGATCTTCATCGTGCCCGACGAGGCCGAGCGCCGGAACGAGCGCTTTTTCATCGTGCCCCACGCGTGGGCCAGGTGCCGCAGCAGGTCGGGGCTGACGTAATCGGGGACCGGCACGTCGGACGCCATTTCGCCGAGGTACGCTTCGAGTTCGTAAACCAGCACGTCGGTGCTGATGCCACGCAGCGCATCCCCGGTATGACTGCCGAGCTCGCGATAGCTCGGCGGGGCGTCGGCGTTCAGATCGACGACGAACAGCGTGTCGTCGGCCGGCGCGCCGATGCGGATGCGCGGTGTCCATTGGTCGAGCGCATTGAAGACCGCAGACAGATCCTTCTGGCGCAGCTGATTGGGTTTGGCCGCGGCGAGCAGTGCAATGCGCAGATAGGCGTCGGCAATTGTCAATACGCCGCCGCCGCGGCTTTGTTCGTCCGTATACGAACTCGTCGCGATGCCGAGTTCGTCGGCGAGCTGATAGATCTGATTGAGCTCATACCACGCATGCGGTGGCGCGTCGGTATAGAACTCATAGGTGCGCAGCAGCGCACACGACAGATCGGCCGTGGCGCGGTGCATCGCGTGCCCCAGCAGATCGCGCTGCGTGTCGGTGAGTTCATCTGAGGTCAGAACGTCGCGCAGCACCGCCTTGTAGCCGAGAATCAGTTCGGTCTGCAGCGATTGTGCGACCTGCGCGTGACCTTCGCCCGCGGCCGAAGCACCCGCGGCTGTGCGATCGAGGCGGGCGCAGATGTAATGCGCCGGTGGCCGCACCGCCTCGAGACAGTAGAAGCGGGTCTCGGGCGGCGCGTCGATGTGTGCGAGCTCAGTCGCAACCTTGCGCAGTTGCATCGCCGCTTCCGACGTGTTCGCCATCGGCAGGTGCGCCACCCACTCTGCCAATGCCACCGGCGTGGCGTCGCAAACGCTCAAACCGGTCGATGTGGTTTCGGGAAACGTGATGTGTAGCGGGTGATCGCTCATGACCTGCGAACGGGGCGGCGTACATTCCAGTATAGAAGATGAAGCAGCCGTATACGGGACCGCAGTCACGCTGAAGCTACGACCTGCTTCGCGGGGAGCCCCGCGACTTCGCGCACCAATCGAGGTACGAGGTAACCGGGCAGCCGCGCCGCGAGCGCCGCGATCAGTGACTTCCCGGTCGCCTCGGAGACGTCGAAGTGATGCGTACCGACGACGCGATCGGGCAGGTGCAGGTAGTACGGCAGCACGTGATTGTCGAACAATCGTTGCGACAGTTCCTCGAGCACGCTCGCTACGTCGTTGACGCCGCGCAGCAGCACACTTTGATTGAAGAGCTGGATGCCAGAGCGATGCAGCGCCGCGAGCGCGTCAATGAGCGCGCCGTCGATTTCGTTGGGGTGGTTCACGTGCAGCACGATCGACGCGCGGCAGCGCAGTCCCTTGAACAAGTCGATGAACTCGGCGGTCACGCGCTGCGGAATCACGACCGGCAGTCGCGTGTGAATCCGCAGCCGCTTCAGATGCGCGATCGCATCGAGGCGTTGCACAAGGCGCGCCAGCACCGCGTCTTTCAACATCAACGGATCCCCGCCGGACAGGATCACCTCTGTGATGCTCGTGTCCGCGTCGATCGCGGCAAGCGACGCAAACGCGACGGGGTGCTGGTGGTCCGCGTACGGGAACGTGCGCCGAAAGCAGTACCGGCAATGGACCGCACACGCGGGCGCGGCGATCAACAGCACGCGGCCGTGATATTTCTGGATCACGCCGGGTGCGCGCGTCGCGGCAGCCTCCTCGAGCGGATCCGAGCTGTAGCCGGGCATCGATTCGCGTTCGGCGAGCGTCGGCAAGACCTGCCGCAACAACGGATCATCCGGGTCGCCAATACGCATCCGCGCGACGAACGAATGCGGCACGCGCAGCGGAAAATCGGGCGCGAAGTCGACGCAGCTTTCGCTGAGCTGCAGTCGCGCGAGCAGTTCGCGCGGGTTCGTGATCGCGTCGGCGAGCGCATGCGTCCACGCATCCGACTGCCACGGAATGATCTTCAGCGGTATCATGGCGCCGTTTTTTGCACAGGCGTTGCGCAACCTAAATGGCCTTTTATTCTACCAGCGAGTTCAAACCCGGCATGAAGGTTCTCCTCGATGGAGCACCGTGCTCGATCATCGAAAACGAGTTCGTCAAACCGGGCAAAGGGCAGGCCTTCAATCGCGTGCGACTGCGCAATCTGAAGAACGGTCGGATGTGGGAGCGCACGTTCAAGTCCGGCGAGAGTCTCGAGGGCGCCGACATCATGGACGTCAACATGGAGTACCTGTACACCGACGGTGAGTTCTGGCACTTCATGAAGACCGACGGCAGCTTCGAACAGCTCGCCGCGAGCGAAGACGTGTTGACGGACGCGAAGGAGTGGCTGAAAGAGCAGGACAGCTACATCGTCACGCTGTGGAACGATGTTCCGATCGCGGTCACCCCACCGAATTTCATCATTCTCGAAGTGATCGAAACCGACCCTGGCATCAAGGGCGACACCGCGACCGGCGGCACCAAGCCGGCGAAGGTGTCGACCGGGGCCGTCGTCAAAGTGCCGCTGTTCATCTCGGTCGGCGATGTGCTGAAGATCGATACGCGTACCGGCATGTACGTGAGCCGGGGTTGAGCCGCGGCTGAACGCAACGGCGAGCGTTGTGTTGCGTGACGACGACTGGCGCCCGAGTGCTTCCACCGACACGCTCGTCGCCCGCGCACAGACGCTGATACAGATTCGCACGTTCTTCGCGCAGCGACGCGTACTCGAAGTCGACACGCCGATCCTCTCCCGCACGACGGTAACCGAGCCCGCGATCGAGTCGATGTCGCTTGGAGACGGTGACGCGCGCCGGTACCTGCAGACCTCACCCGAATACCACATGAAACGCTTGCTGGCGGCCGGTGCGCCGTCGATCGTGCGCATCGGGCCGGTATTTCGCGCCGAAGAATCCGGTCGTCTGCACAATCCGGAATTTACGATGATCGAGTGGTATCGGCTCGAATTCGAGCTGGCGCAATTGATGGACGAAGTCGCCGCTCTCGTCGAACTGGTGCTCGGCGCGGGCGCGACTCGGCGCGTCACGTATCGCCAACTGCTCATCGAAGGGGCGGACATCGATCCGCTGGATCCGCTGCGCAGCTCCGACGCTGATCTCATAGATGCGCTCGAGCGCCACGGTGTCGTGTTGTCGGCCAACGCGGGTGCAACGCGGCGCGACCTGCTCGATCTGTTGGTGGCGCACGCGATCGAGACGATCGGCGCCGGCCGGATCTTCGTGACCGACTATCCGGCGGACCAGGCGGCGCTCGCGCGCGTCGCGCCGGACGCCGCCGGGTTCGACGTTGCACAGCGCTTCGAACTCGTCATCGACGGCATCGAGATCGCGAACGGCTACGACGAATTGCTCGATGCGCGCGTGCTCGAACGCAGAATGCGGGAGGATCTCGCGACGCGTGCGCACGCCTCACGCGACGCACCGGCACCCGATCACCGTCTGCTCGCGGCGCTCGCGCATGGGCTGCCGCGCTGCGCGGGTGTTGCGCTGGGATTTGATCGTCTGCTGATGCTGAAGCTCGGATTCGAGCGAATCGACGCCGTACTGCCGTTCAGCTTCGCCCGGGCGTGATCGAACCGCTGGCGGGCCTGTCATTGCGCCCGTCATCACGCCCGTGATCAATTGTGCCGAGCGCTTCGCCCATCCGTACTGTCGTGCCGATAGCGAGCCGTTTGGCCGGCGTGAACACATCGCGCGGCACGATGACGATCGCAGTCGAACCCAGCAGGAATCGCCCAAGTTCGTCGCCGCGGACGAAATTTCGATCGTGCGCCGTGACCTCTTCGCGTCGATACGGCGACGCAGGCGCGTCGAATACCGTCTCGATGGACGCAACGATCAGCGCCCCGACCATGACCAGCACCATCGGACCAGCCGTGGTCCTGAAATGCATGACGAGGCGCTCGTTGCGGCAGAACAACCGATCAACGCCTGCTTCTGTGTGTGCATTGACCGAGAACAGCTCACCCGGCACCGCGACCGAGCGCACCAGCGTGCCGTCGAATGGCGCGTGCACGCGATGGTAGTCCGACGGCGCGAGATAGATCGTCGCGAACCAGCCGCCGTTGAAAATCCGCGCGGCGCGACTGTCGAGCAGCAACGACGCGAGCAGGTAGCGGACCCCTTTTGCCTGCAGCAGCCGTCCGTCCTCGATCGTGCCGAGTTGACTCACGGTGCCGTCGACCGGTGACGCGAGCGCACGCGGATTCTCCGGCAGCGGGCGCGTCCCCAACGCGAGCGAGCGCGTAAAAAAATCGTTGAAAGTGGTGTAGTCGTTGATCGACGTGCGCTGCGCGTCCGCGAGATTCACGCGATACGCGGCGCTGAAAGCACGGATCAGCGGGCGCGCAAGCAGCGTTGAGTCAGCGAACCGCCCAACGAGCCGCGACAACGCGTGCTGCGGCAACAGCCGCTGCAACTGCACGAACGCGCTCACTGGTCCGTCTCGATCGGCGTGTCGTCACGATTGCCCCACTCGGCCCAGGAGCCGTGATAGCCGCGTATGTTCGGATATCGCAGCACGCGGCCGACCAGATAGGCGAGTCCGGAGCGATGGTGCGTCTGGCAGTGCACGATGACTTCTTTGTCGCGCGTGATTCCATAGGAATCGAGCAGCGCCGCCACATCGGTGCGCAGGCGCAGTTGGCGCGCGGGATCCATCAGATCGAGCCAGTCGAGGTGCACGGCGCCCGGAATGTGGCCGTTGCGGGCGGCGGTTGCACGCCGCCCTGCATACTCGTCAGCGGAACGACAGTCCCACACGACGACGGAATCGTCGCCGAGGCGCTCGAGGACATCGGCTGCGTCGGCGATCGGGGTGCGATCGAGCGCGAGCTGCACGCGCGTTGGCTGTGGTTGCACCGGGGTCTGTTGCACCGGTGCCCCGGCAGCCGCCCATGCGTGGATACCGCCATTGAGGTAGTACCAGTCGTGATGGCCGATGACGTCGAGCGTCCAGATGAAACGGCCAGCCCAGCCGCCGCCTTCGTCGTCGTAAACGACGATCGGCGCATCCGTGCGATAGCCAATGCGCGAAAACAGCGCCTCGAGCCGCGCGAGGTCGGGCAACTGCCCGGTTGCGGGCGCCTTCCCCGAGACGAGTTCCGCCGGCGCAACGTGGACAGCGCCGACGATATGACCCGCCGCATAGGCGGGGGCGGTTGCGACGTGGATCAGCAATGTCTCGGGATGGCTGGCGAGTTGTGCCGCGAGAGTTTCAGGTTCGAGGATGCGGTCCATGCTTCACCGACATGAGGCGGGGTTTGAAATTCGGCGCGGATGATACAACGAGTCGACAGTGATCTATCCTCTCGTCTTCATGGCGCAGGACCTCACGTGACGGGCAATCTGGTCTGGATGGATCTCGAGATGACCGGACTCGATCCGGAGCACGACGTCATCCTCGAAATGGCGAGCATCGTCACGGATGCCGATCTCAACGTGATCGCCGAAGGCCCGGAGGTCGCGATCGCGCACACCGAAGTCGAGCTCGCCGTGATGGATGACTGGAACGTCAAGCACCACACGGCCTCCGGTCTGCTTGCGCGCGTGCGCAGTGTCGGCGTCAGCACCGCGGAAGCAGAGGCGGTGACGCTTGCGTTCCTCGAGCGCCACGTCGAAAAAGGTCAGTCACCGCTGTGCGGCAACACGATCTGGCAGGACCGGCGCTTCCTCGTCCGCTACATGCCGACGCTCGAGTCGTACCTGCATTATCGGATGATCGACGTCAGCACCATCAAAGAACTCGCGCGCCGCTGGTCGCCCGATCTGCTTGCCGGATTCACGAAGGAGAACCGGCATCTCGCGCTCGCCGATATTCGCGAATCGATCGCGGAACTCGCGTACTACAGAGCTCACTTCTTTGTAGGAGCGGTCTCCAGACCGCGATGATCGGGCGATCGCGATCTGGAGGGGAGTTCCTCCCACAGTGATCGCTCCCACAATCACCGCTCGCCCAGCTGTCGCGCGATCGCCCAATCGATATGTTCAACGACTAACGGCTCCGCACTGGCGCGCGCCGATCGCAGCAGCGCGACGATACGCGCATCGTACGGCGCGTTGCCGAGCGCGACGGCGAGATTGCGCTGCCATTGCGAGTAGTCGATGCGGCGCAGCGCGCTGCCTTCGGTGCGCGTCAAAAACTCCTCCCGCGACCAACCGAACAGTTCGAGCAGCGGTGTGGAATCGAGCGCGTGCCGCGGTGCAAAGTCCGCTTCCGCGCTCGCTTGTGCAAATCGATTCCATGGACAGACGAGCTGGCAGTCGTCACAGCCGAATATGCGATTGCCGATCAACGGCCGCAGCTCGAGTGGGATCACCCCCTTGTGCTCGATCGTCAGATACGAAATGCAGCGCCGCGCATCGAGCTCGCGCGGGCCGATGATCGCGCCCGTCGGACACACCGTCATGCACGCGCTGCAGCGTCCGCAATGATCCTCGGCCCGCGCTGCGTCGATCGGCAGCGGCAGGTCCGTCAGTATTTCGCCGAGGAAAAACCAGGACCCGGCGGTGCGATTCAACAGCAGCGTGTGTTTGCCGATCCAACCGAGACCGGCCTTTTCGGCAAGCGCTTTTTCGAGGATCGGCGCGCTGTCGGTATACGCGCGCAGCCGCGCCGCGCCACAGCGCTCGTTGATGCGGCGCACAAGCGCGCGCAGCCGACCCCTGACGACTTTGTGATAGTCGCGGCCAACCGCGTAGCGCGACACGTAGCCTAAGTCGGGCCGCTTCAGAATACGGATCGGTTCGGTGTCGGGCGGTAGATAGTTCATCCGTGCCACGATTGCGCGGCAGCTGCCGGCGACGAGGCGCGATGGATCGAAGCGCAGCTCGAAGCCGCGTTCGAGATACTTCATCCCGCCGTGGCGTCCGAGAGCGATGAAGCGTTGATAGCGCTGCCGATACTGCTCGACGTCGAGGTCGGTGATCGCGATCTGCTGGAAGCCGAGTTGCGCGCCCCAGTCTTTGATCTCTCCTGCGAGTGCGACCGTCTCCATGACTGAACCGATCTCTCCCTGACTGAGCCCATGACTGACCGATCAATGAATGCACGCACTATAATGCCGCGTCGCTCAATCGGCTCACCGGTCACAAACGCGTGTCTCTCGATCGATTCTCTGGCGCCGCGTTCGAGCGCTTGTTTACGGGAGCGCAGTCGCGCGAACTCGATCGACTCGCGCAGCAGCACGGCATTCCCGGCATCGTGTTGATGAAACGCGCGGGCCGGGCCGCGTGGCTGACGCTGCGGCAGCGTTGGCCGGAGGTCGAAACGATCACCGTGGTATGCGGGCGCGGCAACAACGCCGGTGACGGGTACATCGTCGCCGGGTGCGCGCTGTCGAGCGGGACGGCGGTGCAGGTGATTCAACTGGGGTCGGCAGGTGCGCTCACCGGGGACGCCGCGAAAGCACGCGA
Organism: uncultured Pseudomonadales bacterium; assembly: GCA_964445675.1. GTDB lineage: Bacteria > Pseudomonadota > Gammaproteobacteria > Pseudomonadales > Azotimanducaceae > DATJGR01. Next base: position 10,435 of record CAYUMA010000892.1, read on the forward strand.
CTGGGCGGTGGCGTTGGGAGTCTCGATCGACGAGGTCGACGCCGAGCGGCCGCGCTTCGAATGCACCGGGGGCGTGCTCGTCGATGCGTTGCTCGGAACCGGCGTGACGGGCGATGTGCGCCCTGGTTTTGCGGCCGCGATCGAGCAGATGCAGCGCAGCGCCCGCCCGCTGCTCGCGCTCGACATCCCGTCGGGCCTGTGCGGCGACACCGGTCGCGTGCTCGGTTGCGCGGTGCACGCCGATACCACCGTCACGTTCATCAGCATGAAGCGGGGTCTCGTGACCGGCAGCGGTCCGGATCACGCCGGTCATATCGTGCTCGATACGCTCGGCGTTGCGGACGTGTGCCACGTTGAGGTCGGTGGCGTGCCTGCGCTTACGTGGTCCGCGCAGCGCGCGTCGATTCCGCGCCGCGCCGCGACCGCGTACAAGCATCAGTCGGGACATGTGTTGATCATCGGCGGCGACAGCGGCATGGGCGGCGCCGTCGCGATGGCGGCTGAGGCTGCGTTGCGGGTCGGCGCCGGGCTCGCGAGCGTGGTCACGCGCCCGGAACACGTTGCCGCCGTGCTCGCGCGCCGACCGGAGATCATGGTGCGCGGTGTCGACGCAGCGTCTGACGCCTTGCGCGAATTGGACGCCCTGCTGCAGCGCGCGAACGTCATCGCCATCGGTCCGGGGCTCGGTCGCGCAGATTGGGGCCGCGCGCTGCTCGATCGCGCGTTGAATGCGGGTAAGCCGTTGGTCGTGGATGCCGACGCGCTGCACCTGATGGCCGAGCGGATGCGCGCGGGCAGCCACGGTCTACCGGCCGCGATGGTCATCACGCCGCATGTTGCAGAAGCAGCGGCATTGCTCGGCGTTGCCGTCGCAGACATTCAGCGTGACCGGTTTGCCGCGGCGGCGGCGCTCGCAGGCCACGGCGTCGCGGTATTGAAGGGTGCGGGGACGCTGGTCGCGGATGGCGCGCAGATTGGGGTCTGTCTGCACGGCAATCCCGGCATGGCGAGCGCCGGCATGGGTGACGTGTTGACCGGCGTCGTTGCGGGATTGCTCGCACAGGGTCTGACCCCGGCTGATGCGGCGCGGACGGGCGTGTGTCTGCACAGCTTCGCCGCGGATCGTGCGGCGGCGCGCAGCGGTCAGCACGGGCTGCTCGCGACGGATCTGTTGGCAGAGCTGCGCGCGATTCTGAATGACCGTGACGTCTGACTACGTCGCCGACGAAGCGGCGATGCTGCGTTACGGCGAGGCGCTCGCGCGCGCGTTGGCACCGACGGAACTCGTCTTCCTCGAAGGCGAACTCGGGATGGGCAAGACGACGCTGGCGCGCGGACTATTGCGCGGTCTCGGCTTCACCGGTCACGTCAAGAGCCCGACGTATACGCTGGTCGAACCGTATGAACTCGGCGGTTTGCGCGTGTATCACTTTGACTTTTATAGAATCAACGACCCCGAGGAGCTAGAGTACCTCGGCCTGGACGACCTGCTGAGCGAATCCGCGATCAAACTCGTCGAGTGGCCGCAGCGCGCACACGGTCGACTACCGCGGCCGGATCGGATCGTCAGGATACGCGCGGAACGGGACGGCCGGATCATCGAACACCATACGACCAGTGGCGCAAACGCATGAATGGCGGATTACGGCGGCTCGCCGCGTGCGCGCTGTGGCTGAGCGCGTGTGCGGGGTCGACCGTCGCGGCGACGCTCGACGGGCTCAACATTCAGGCAGCGGCCGACACGACGCGCGTCGTCCTCGACGTTTCTGCGCGGGTGCCATTCAACGTGTTCACGCTGGAGAATCCGCATCGCGTCGTCATCGACCTCGATGCGACGCGCCCGCGTTTCGACGTGGCGTCCACGCGGGTCGCGGGCAGCAACGTCACGGCGATTCGTGGCGGGCCGCGCGGTGGCGGTGGTTACCGCGTCGTCCTCGATGTCGCGCAGCGGCTCCAGGCCAAGGGATACATGATCACGTCTGCAGCGGCCGCGGGCGACCAGTTGGTGGTGGAACTGCGCGGCGGCGCAGGCGCCTCGCGCAGCGCTTCAGGCAGCTCTTCAGGGACGACGCCGAGCGCGATTGCCCCGCCGGCGGCGACAGCGCGCACACAGGGCAGGAACGCGAGCAGTCTCCGGCGCGATTTCATCGTCGCGATCGATCCCGGTCACGGCGGCCAGGATCCCGGCGCCATCGGCGTCGGCAAAGTGCAGGAAAAACACGTCGCGCTGGCGATCGCGAAAGAGCTGCAACGTTTGTTCAACAATACGCCGGGCTATCGCGGTGAGTTGACGCGCAAAGGCGACTATTACCTCACGCTGCGACAGCGCACGACAGTCGCGCGCAATCAACGCGCCGATCTGTTCGTGTCGATCCACGCCGACGCGTTCTCCCGCCCCGATGCGCACGGCGCCTCGGTCTATACCCTGTCGGCAAAAGGAGCGACCAGCGAGACGGCGCGTTGGATCGCGGAGAAAGAGAATGCGTCCGATCTGATCGGCGGCGCGGGCGACGTGAGTCTCGACGACAAGGACGCGCTGCTCGCGCACGTGCTGCTCGATTTGTCGATGGACGGCAATCGCTCGGCAAGCATCGAGGCGGGTGCCGCGGTACTCGCCGCGCTCGACGATTTCGCGCGGCTGCACCGCTCGCATGTCGAGCAGGCCGGCTTCGTCGTATTGAAGTCGCCCGACATCCCATCGCTGCTCGTCGAGACCGGGTATCTGTCGAATCCGGGCGAGGCGAAGAAGCTCGCGCAGGCCGCCTATCAACGCAGGATCGCGCAGGCGATCTTCAAAGGCATCACGACCTACGCTCACCGTCATGCACCGCCCGGTACCGCGCTGGCGTCGCGCCAGCAAAAACCGGCGGCGTGATGACACAGCGAATCAGAGTGCTCTCCGCGTTCGTCGCCAATCAGATCGCGGCGGGAGAAGTCGTCGAGCGTCCTGCGTCGATCGTCAAGGAACTGATCGAGAACAGCCTCGATGCCGCTGCGCAACGCATCGTGCTAACGATCGAAGAAGGGGGTGTGAAGCGCATTCGAGTCGCCGATGACGGGGCCGGTATGGTCGGTGAAGACCTGCCGCTCGCGCTGTGTCCGCATGCGACGAGCAAGATCGCGGCGGCCGAGGATCTCGAAGGTGTGGCGACGCTCGGCTTCCGCGGCGAGGCGCTCGCGAGCATCGCGTCGGTTGCGAAGCTCTCGATCAGCACCCGCACCGCCGAGTCCGAGCATGGCTGGTACATCGACAATGCCGCCGACGATACGACGCGAGTTGCGCCGATCGCGCACCCGCGCGGCACGACGGTCGACATCAGCGATCTGTTCTACAACACCCCCGCGCGGCGCAAGTTCCTGAAGACGGAGCGCACCGAACTCGCGCACGTGAACGACGTCGTCACGCGGCTCGCGCTATCGCGCTTCGATGTCGAGTTCGCAGTGCGGCACGGCAGCCACGCGCAACACCTGGCGCCGTGCGCGGCCGATCCTCTGCAACGCGTTGCGCAACTTCTCGGCAATGGGTTGCGCGATGCGGCGGTGCCGATCGAGGCGCAACACGACGATCTGCGCCTGCGTGGCTGGGTTGCGGCGCCGACGTACTCGCGCGCGCAGGCCGACCATCAGTTCTTCTTCGTCAATGGCCGCTCGGTGAAGGACCACCTCGTTGCGCACGCGGTGAAGCAGGCGTACCGCGACGTGCTGTTCCATGGTCGCCATCCTGTGTTCGTGCTTTACCTCGAGCTGAATCCGCGTCAGGTCGACGTCAACGTCCACCCGCGCAAGTCGGAGGTGCGCTTCCGGGACGCACGCATGGTGCGCGATTTTGTGTTCGGCGTGCTGAATCGCGCGCTGCGTGAGGTGCGACCGGGAGTAACTCAGCACAAGCGTGGCGGCTATGAGCGCGTGCGCACTGAACTCGCGTCGCCGTCGCTGCAGCAGCTGATGGCGCTCACGCAGGAGAGATCCGCACCGAACGGCGTTGCCGAACGCGCAGCGCCATTTGAGCAAGCGGCCGCGGTCGAACCGATGGTGGAGCGCGGGGCGCCGCCCCTCGGCTATGCTGTTGGGCAGCTGCACGATATCTACATACTCGCGCAGAATGCCGACGGCCTCATCGTTGTCGACATGCACGCGGCCCACGAGCGGGTCACGTACGAAAAGATGAAAGCGGCGCGTGCGGCCGCGCGACAGATTCAGCAGCAGCGTCTGCTCGTGCCGGTGACCCTCGATGTCAGTCCTGCGGAGGCGGAACTGGTCGAACAAAATCGCGAGCTGCTGAGTGAACTCGGACTCGAGCTCGATCGCAGTGGTCCGGCAAGTCTGGTCGTGCGCGGCGTACCGGCGCCGTTGGCAATGGCGGATGCGGGCCGCCTCGTGAAAGACGTGCTCGCGGATCTTCATGTCGACGGCACGACGCAGCGCGTGCGCCAGTCCGAGGACGACGTGCTGTCGACAATGGCGTGCCACGGCTCCGTGCGCGCGCATCGGCGACTCTCGATCACCGAGATGAACGCGCTGCTACGCGAGATGGAGACGACCGAGAACGCCGGCGTCTGCAACCACGGCAGACCGACGTTCGTCGTGCAGACCCTCGCGGATCTCGATCAACGATTCCTGCGCGGCGGCTGAGAACGCCGCCGTGCGAGCCGTGCCGGAACACACCATCGTTGCGTTGATGGGGCCGACCGCAT
>CAYUMA010000893.1:0-14887 GCA_964445675.1 uncultured Pseudomonadales bacterium
GTGAACGTGTTCGAGCAGCGTCAGCAGCACGTGTTGCACCAGCGGTAACCCGGACGGCGCTTGCGCATATTTGCGCGCTTTTTCTTCGCGTGTGTGCGGCGCGTGGTCGGTGGCGATCACGTCGATGCGGCCGTCGTTGACGGCGTCGAGCAGCGCCTGTTGGTCCGTCGTGCGCTTGATTGCCGGATTGCACTTGATGTCGGCGCCCTTGGTTGCGTACCAGGTGTCGTTGAAGAACAGATGGTGTGCGCAAACCTCCGCAGTGATGCGTTTGTGCTCGCTGGGACCGGGCTCGAACAATTCGAGTTCGCGCTGTGTGGTCAGGTGCAGCACGTGCAGCCGCGCGTGGTGGCGCCGCGCAAGGTCGACGGCAAGCGACGAAGACTTGTAGCAGGCTTCGACCGAGCGGATGTTGGGATGCTCGGACATCGGGATGTCGTCACCGTAGCGCGCGCGGGCGCGTGCTTCATTGGCCAGTATCGTCGGTGTGTCTTCGCAGTGCGTCGCGATCAGCAGCGGTGTACTCGAAAAGATGCCTTCCAGCGTCGCCGGATTATCGACCAGCATGTTGCCGGTCGAGGCGCCCATGAACACCTTGACGCCGCACGCGAGGGTGGGGTCGACCGACTTCACGGCGTCGAGATTGTCATTCGTCGCACCGAGATAAAACGCGTAGTTCGCAAGTGAGACGCGCGCTGCGCGGGCGTGCTTGTCGCGCAGCGCCGCTTCGCTGATCGTCAACGGATTGCAGTTGGGCATCTCCATGTAACTGGTGACGCCGCCGGCGACCGCCGCCCTCGACTCCGTGGCAATCGTGCCTTTGTGTTCGAAGCCGGGCTCTCGGAAATGCACCTGGTCATCGATCATCCCGGGCATCAGATAGGCGGCTCGCGCGTCGATCTCGCGCGCGCCGGCGGGCGAATTGATGCGCGGCGCGATCGTTTCGATGCGGCCGTCTTTGATCTTCAGGTCGGCCTCGGTGATCGAGCCTTCATTGACGATGCGGGCGTTCTTGATGACGGTGATCGACATGGGTCGTGCCCTGAGACGGGTGCGACATTCTCGCATGGTCAGCTTTCATCGTGAGAGAGAACGGACGCTATCGCTGGACGATTTCCGGCGCCGACGCGCGCGCCTTGCCCAAGCGCGCGACCGGTTGCGGCGGGTAGTGTGAGGACGCTCCAGAAGACGAGGTTCGATCGATGCGCACCACGATTGGCGGGATCCTGTTCGTCGCGTTAACCGCGCTCGCGTCGCCGGCGGCGGCGATTTGCAGCTGTCAGTGCATCGAAGGTGTCGCGCGCACGTTGTGTAGCCGACAAGAAGAAGCGCGCGAAAACCCCAGTAAGTGTGGAACCGGCGCGCAGAAGGTCGTCTGTGTCGCCGCGCCGCCGCCACCGACCCTGCCGGAGCGATTTGCGCCGCCGGACGGCGCCGCGGATTGTCGCGCGCAGCGGCTATGGGATCCGCATAGCGACCGCTACAGCGTCGTTGCAAAGGTGTGTGACCTCGATCAGGACGCGGTCGGACGGAAGTAGCTGGAATGGGCATCAAATAGAGCATACGATGATGCCTAGTTAGTATGCAGATCGCCGAATGCGAACCACGTTGAACATCGATGACGATTTGCTCGAACAAGCGTGCGCGCTGACCGGTCTGACCGAGAAGACGATGGTGGTGCGCGAGGGCCTGCGTGCATTGATCGAGCGCGAAACCGCGCGCCGTCTCGCCAAGCTCGGTGGCAGCGACGCCACGGCGAAGGCGCCGCCTCGCCGCCGGCCGCGCCGCTCTGATCGGTGATGGAATGGTGCTCGTTGATACGTCGGTCTGGATCGACCACCTGCGGCACGCGAATGCGCGCCTCGGCGGCTTACTGCAGCGCGGCCAGGTAGTCGTCCATCCGTTCGTTGCAGGCGAGTTGGCGCTCGGAGCGTTGCGGCGCCGCGCCGCGGTTCTCACACTGTTCGCACAGATGCCGCAAGCCCCGGTCGCGTCCGCCGCGGAGGTGCTGACCTTCATAGAGCAACGCGACTTGATGGGGAAAGGCATCGGTCTTGTCGACGCGCACCTGCTCGCGTCCGCAGTGCTCGCGGACGTCTCGCTGTGGACGTTCGACAAACGGCTCGGCGACGTCGCCACGACGCTGCGAATTGCCTGATGGAACTCGAGCGGCACGCCGTGGCGTCGTTGGCGCGTGGCTGCCAAAGGCGCTAGAGTCCAGTCACCTTTCACGTGTGGTGCGATATTCGTTGGAGAAACACGCGGCGTCGAAGAGCGAGCCCGATCCGGTCGACGTCGCCGAGATGCTGCGCGACGCACAGACGCTGTGCGGCAAACGCGGATTGTCGTTTACGCCGCTGCGCCGCGAAGTGTTCGAACTCGTTTGTCACCATAGCAATCCCGTTGGCGCGTACGAACTCCTCGACGAACTGAAGGCAATCCGCGACGGCGCGGCACCGGTGACGGTGTACCGCGCGCTCGAGTTCCTGTTGTCTGCGGGCCTCGTGCATCGCCTCGCCGCGTTGAACGCATACACGGCGTGTCACGGTCACGAGCCGGGACATGGCGGCTTGTTGCTGGTGTGCGGCAACTGCTCGAACGTGATCGAACTCGAAGATGAGCAGCTCGAACGCAGCATCGCGCGCAGTGCCGCGGATCTGCGTTTCGAAACCGCACCGGATCCAGTCGAAGTTCGCGGCATCTGCAGCGAGTGTCGACTCGGCGCGGCCGATTAGCAGGATGCTGAAGAAGTATCCTGCTAACCCGGTGGATGGATCCACCGGCATTTTTCGAACACGCAAGTGTTTGAAAAATGGAGGGGCTCGCAAGCCATGGATGGCTGAGAGCCCCAAAAACTTCGCGTCAGCGGAGTTTTTCAACAACGTCTTAGCGCGCACGTTATCGTGAGCCAGGATCCACGCGTACTTGCGCTGTTGCGGCGAGTCGTGCCGCCGCACTGCATCATCACGGACCCGCGCGCGAAAAAACCGTTCGAGACCGATGGCTTGACTGCGATCAAGCAGATGCCGTGGGTCGTCGTGCTGCCGGAGACGGTGGAGCAGGTACGCGAGGTACTGCGCGTGTGTTTCGAGAACCGCGTTGCTGTGGTGACGCGCGGCGCCGGCACGGGGCTCTCCGGCGGCGCGCGACCCGCAGCCGACGGCGTGCTGCTGGGGCTATCGAAGCTGTCGCGTATCCTCGAGATCGATCCCGACAATCGTTTCGCACGCGTCGAACCAGGGGTGCGTAACCTCGCGATTTCCGAGGCGGTGGCGCAATACGGCCTCTACTACGCGCCGGACCCGTCGTCACAGATCGCCTGCAGCATCGGCGGCAATGTCGCGGAGAACTCGGGCGGTGTGCACTGCCTCAAGTACGGCCTCACCGTGCACAACGTCCTCGGTCTCAAGGTGTTGACGCTCGAGGGCGACGAACTGACGCTCGGCGGCGCGACACTCGACAGTCCGGGTTACGATCTGCTCGCGGTGTTCAACGGCTCTGAGGGGATGCTCGGCGTCGTCACCGAGGTCACGGTGCGGTTGTTGCCGACTCCCTCCGCCAAGCGACTCGTGCTCGCGGCGTTTGCAACTTTGGAGACCGCGGCGGACGCGGTCGGGGTGATCATCGCGGCCGGGATCGTGCCGGCGGGACTCGAGATGATGGATGCGCGCGCGATCGCCGCCGCGGAAGCCTTTGTCGGCGCTGGTTATCCAACGGATGCGGCCGCGATTCTGCTGTGCGAACTCGATGGTGCGCTCGACGAGGTCGACGATCAGTGCGCACAAGTCGAGCGTTTGATGCGCGCGCAAACCGCGACACAAGTGCGCGTGTCGCGCGACGACGCGGAGCGCGAACGCATGTGGCGCGGTCGCAAAGCGGCGTTTCCCGCCGTGGGCCGGCTGGCGCCGGATTACTACTGTATGGACGGGACGATTCCGCGCGCGCGACTTGCGGAAGTTCTGCGCGCCATAGAGGAGTTGTCGGGCGAGTTCGGATTGCCGGTGGCCAACGTATTCCATGCGGGCGACGGCAATCTGCATCCGCTCATTCTGTACGACGCGAACGCGCCGGGTCAGCTCGCGCGCGCGGAGCGGATGGGTGAGCGGATCCTCGCGCTTTGTGTCCGCGTCGGTGGCACCGTCACCGGCGAGCACGGCGTCGGCGTCGAGAAGCTCGATGCGATGTGCGGCCAGTTCGCCGCACCCGAGCTCGAACAGTTTCATCGCCTCAAGGCCGCGTTTGATCCGGTGGGTCTGATGAATCCGGGCAAGGCGGTGCCGACGCTCGTTCGTTGCGCGGAGCTCGGCGGCATGCACGTAGCGCGCGGCGCGCCCGCGTTTCCCGAACTCGAGCGCTTTTGAGTGCCGCGCGAATCGGACGATTCGGCGCGGTTGCTGCAGGCGGTGGCGAACGCGCTGCGCACCGAACAGCCGTTGTCGATCTGCGGTCGCGGCAGCAAGACGTTTCTACGCAGCGCGGCGGTCGGTGACATGCTCGCGATCGGCGACCACTGCGGCGTCATCAACTACGCGCCGGATGAACTCGTGCTGACGGCGCGCGCCGGCACACCGCTCGTCGATCTCAAGCGCCTGCTCGCGGAGCAGGATCAGATGATGGCGTTTGATCCGCCGACGTTTGCCGGCGACGGCAGCCTCGGCGGCGCCGTTGCCGCCGGTCTTTCCGGTCCGGGCCGGCCGTGGTACGGCGCCGTGCGCGACGCGGTGCTCGGTGTTACGTTGATCAACGGATACGCGCAACGTCTGAAGTTTGGTGGCACGGTGATGAAGAACGTCGCCGGCTACGACGTATCCCGCTTGATGGCGGGCGCCTTCGGCACACTGGGAGTGCTACTCGACGTCAGCGTCAAAGTCATGCCGCGCCCGCAGTTCGAATCGACCCGCGCGTTTGTGTTCGACCGTGGCGCCGCGCACGCGAACGTCGTTGCGTGGGCGCGATCGGCGCTGCCGTTGTCGGCGACTTGCCACGCCAATGGCGTGCTGCACGTACGTCTGTCGGGGACGGAGAAAGGCGTGCGCGGTGCCGTCGCTCGACTCGGTGGCGACGAGGTCAGCCACGCGTCGGAATTCTGGGATTCGGTGCGCGACCAGACGCACGCCTTTTTTCGTCGTGGCGCGCGTTATCGCGTCGCGCTGCCGCCGGCCGCCGCGTATCCCGCGCTCGATGGTGAGTGGCTGACGGAGTGGGCGGGCGCGCAGCGGTGGTTCAAGGTGCCTACCGACACCGCTGACGGTGCGCCAGAGGGGCGCGCCGGTGTCGACGCGATGGCGCGGCAGTTGGGTGGTTGGGCGACGAAGTTCAGCGGGACCGACATCGCCCAACGACTTGACGCAGGGGCGCTGAAATATCATCGGCGGCTGAAGCGGGCGTTTGATCCGATGGCACTTTTCAACCGCGCCGGACTGTTCTCCGAGGAAGGTCACGCGATGGCGCCGCACTGAATGCAGACGCAGTTACCGCTGTCAATTCTCGCCACCGCGTCGGGTCGCCGCGCCGATGCGATCCTGCGCGCCTGCGTACATTGCGGCTTCTGCAACGCGACGTGCCCGACGTACCTGCTGACCGGCGACGAACTCGATGGGCCGCGCGGTCGTATCTATCTCGTCAAGGAAATGCTCGAAGCCGACGCACCATCGAGCGTTGCGCGCGAACACCTCGACCGCTGTCTGACGTGTCGCGCGTGCGAAACGACGTGTCCGTCGGGTGTTGCGTATGGCGAGCTCGCGGAAATAGGCCGCGACTTCATCGAAGCGCGCGCTCGTCGCGGCATCGTCGATCGAATGGTGCGCCACGCGCTCGTCGTCGTGCTGCCCTCGCCCGAACGGCTCGCGTTTTTTGCGCGGCTCGGGCGCGCGTTCCGCTGGCTGCTGCCCCGATATCTCGCGCGCGCCGTGCCGCGGATCGTGGTTCGTCACGCGGCCGCGACGAAGAACCACGCGCGACGCGTTGTCGTGCTCGACGGTTGTGCGCAACGCGTCACGACGCCCGAAGTCAACGCCGCGCTCGCGCGCATCCTGGATGCCGCCGACGTCAAAGTGGTCCGCGTCACTGATGAGTCCTGCTGCGGATCACTCGCGCTGCACTTGGGTCAAGCCGAGCGCGCTCGCGCCGCGATGCGCGCCAATGTCGATGCGCTGTATGCGGCCGCCGCCGACGCGGAAGCGATCGTCTCGACCGCGAGCGGATGCGGTGTCACTGTGAAAGAGTACGGCCGACTGCTCGCCGACGATCCTGCGTATGCGGAGCGCGCGCGCTGGGTGGCGGACCACACCTGCGACGCGTCCGAGTACCTCGAACGTATCGGCGCGAAGCTCTCGCGGCGAAATCCGGCGACCAAGGTTGCGTGGCATACGCCGTGTACGTTGCAACACGGCCAGCGCGTCACCGGGATCGTCGAGAGATTGTTGCAGCACGCCGGCTATCAATTGGTGCCGGTGGCGGACCCGCACCTGTGCTGCGGCTCCGCTGGAACCTACTCGGTACTCCAAGGGGCGCTCGCCGAAGACCTGCGACGCCGCAAGCTAACCGCGTTGACTGCCGCCGCGCCGGACGTGATCGCAACCGCAAATGTTGGCTGTCAGTTGCACCTGCGCGACGGCGCCGAGATTCCTGTGCGACACTGGCTCGAGCTTGTCGGGTAACTGGCCTCAGGAACGGTCATGCACGATTTTCCACACCACTATCAGGTCGGCGCGCGGCTGAACGATCCCACCGCGGATGTCGTGATCGTCGCGTCGGGCCTGCCCGATCTGCCGACCGCGGCGCCGGTCGAATTTGGCGGTCCGGGGGATCGCTGGTCGCCGGAGACGCTGCTGATCGCTGCCGTCTGCGACTGTTTCGTGCTCGGCTTCAAGGTCATCGCAAGTGCGTCGCGTTTGACGTGGTCGACACTTGACGTGCGCGTCTCAGGGACACTCGATCGCGTCGACAAAAAATTGCGCTTCACGCACATCGCGATTGTCGCTGAACTCACAGTGCCGGCAGAGCACGCGGCGCGCGCGCCGCGGATTCTGGAGAAAGCGGAGGCGAACTGCCTGGTCATGAATTCGCTGACCGCCGTCGTGAATCTGGAGAGCAAGATAGTCGTCGGTTGACATCCGAGCCGGGGGGGGACATGTCTGACAATCCCGTTGGGGCGCGACACTACGCGTTTCTGGTTTTTCTGACGTTACTCAACGTCATGAACTTCATCGACCGGCAACTGCTCGCGAGTTTTGCGAACTTCATCGTGCCGGATCTGGGACTGACGAATACCGAATTCGGGCTGCTGACGGGTCTCGCGTTCATCACGTTTTATGTCGTGATGGGCCTTTTCATGGGCGTGCTCGCCGACATGGTGCACCGGCCGCGCCTTGTTGCGATTGGCGTGGCTATATGGAGTGCGCTGACCGCGATCTCGGGCCTCGCGCGCGGTTTCTGGAGCCTGGCCGTGCCGCGGATGTTCATCGGTGTCGGCGAGTCGATTCTGACGCCGACATCGATGTCGATGCTGGCCGACAGGTTTCCGATGGCGCGGCTGGGCTTTGCCGCCGGCTTCTATTACATGGGCGTGCCGATCGGCGTGGGCTTGAGCCTGTTGATCGTGGGTTATCTGGGACCATCCCTCGGCTGGCGCAACTGTTTTTATCTGCTCGGCGCGCTCGGCGGCGCGTTCGCGGTCGTCATGTGGTTCGTCAAGGAAACGCCGCGCCGCCACGTGCTCGCCGATGCGGCGGGTGCGCGGCCGAATTTGAAGGAGATTGCGACGACTTCGCTGCGCGCGCTGCGCGATTCACCTGCGCTGCGTTATACGATCGCCGGCGGCGTGGCGTTGCATTTCGTCATCGGCGCGGCCGCGTACGAGCAGCTATGGTTTGTGCAGGAACGCGGGTTCGAGCGCGCCGAGATCGCGCGGATGACGGGCTGGATCAGCATGTTTGCCGGTGTGCTCGGAAACCTGTTTGGCGGTCTCGGCAGCGACGCGCTGCAGAAACGCACGGGCATGGGTCGCGCGATGTTCCTGTTCTGGGTGATGCTGCTGCTGGCGCCGATCAATCTGATCTACCGGCTCTGCCCGTCCGACAGCATGTGGTTCTGGGTCGGCGTGTTTTTCGGCATGTTCCAGCTCGGCAGCTTCTATGGGCCGACGTTCTCGGCGGTGCAGGAGCTCGTACCTCCGCAGATTCGCGCGACCGTCGTCGCCTTCTACATCCTGACGTTGAATCTGGTCGGCGTCGGCTTCGGCATCACGTCCGCCGGTATCCTGATCGACTACCTGGTCGCTCACTCGGTGTCGCAACCCTATACGTGGGCGCTGGTCGCATTCACGGTGCTGTCGATGTTGTGTATTCCGCTCTTTTATATCGCCGGCCGCCGTTTTCAGAAGGATCGCGAGCGGCTCTACGCGGCAGTCGATCCCGCCTGATGGACAACGTCGAACCGCTGCTGATCGAGTTGCCGGCGCAGCTGCTCACGCCGCGACTGAGTCTCGCCCCGCCGGCGCCTGGTGACGGCGTGATGGTCAACCGCGCCATCGTGGAGTCGTTTGCGGAGCTGCACGAGTGGATGCCGTGGGCCGCGACGCAGCCTTCGGTGATCGAGTCGGAGCGTTTTGTGCGTGACGCGGCTGGGCGCTACCTGCGGCGTGATGATCTGCCGCTGTTCATGCGCCTGCGCGACACCGGTGAGTTCATCGGCGCGTCGGGTATGCATCGAATCGATTGGAGCGTGCCGCGGTTCGAGATCGGCTACTGGTGCCGCACGTCGCGCGCCGGCCACGGATACGTCTCCGAAGCCGTCAGCGCGATCGTACGTTTTGCATTCGAGACGTTGCACGCAGCGCGCGTCGAGATCCGCAACGACGTGGCCAATTCGCGCAGCTTCAGGATTGCCGAACGGCTCGGCTTCAAGCTCGAAGGTATCCTGCGGCGCGATTCGCGTACACCAAGCGGGGAGCTGCGCGATACCCGCGTGTACGCGATGACCGACATCGGACAACTCGTCACCACACAAGCGCGCCGATGAGCGCGGTGGTGGAGACGCCGCGACTGCGGCTGCGGCGGTAGCGGCGGCAGTCGTCAGCGATTCGCAGTGCGTGCGTCGGCGATGACGACCCAGGCCTGCTGCTCGAGATCGTACCGATCGCGCGTGAACAACAAGGCTTTCCGTGCGAACTGTTCTGCTTGCGCTGCGTTGCCGTCCTGCAGATGCGCACGTGCCAGTGCGAGCCACAACTCGGCGCGATCAGGCTCGATACGAATCGCGCGTTCGAGAATCTGGATTGCCTTCGGCAGATCGCCGGCGGTCGCGGCGCGCTGCGCTTCGTCCTGCAACGCGAGTGTTACCGACGCGGACGGTGGTCGTGATTGCGGCTGAGCGGGCGTCGTCGGCGCCGGCATCGGCTGCGGTGTAGCGGGTGGCGGGATTGGAACGGGTCGTGCGGGTGCCGGTTGTATCGGCGCGGGCGGTAACGGAACGCGCGTCGGCGCGGGCGCTTGCGTCGCGCACGCCGCGAGCAGCACGACCATGCCTGCGATGATCGACGCGCGGTTGCAACGTATTGTCAGTCGTCGAACCATCGTCGGACGCGCTCCAGCATGCTCGAATGACAGTTTTGGGCCGGCAGGTGCTGATTGTACGGGATCGGAATCGTCACCGGTTCGCCGCAGTCGGGTTGCGTCAGCGCGCCGGTCGCGTAATCGATCGACTGCAACTCGAAACCGATCGGTGTTGTCAGCGGAATCGGATTCGGATGCAGGTGAGCCGCCAACGCATCCCACACCGGCAATGCGGCGGAGCTGCCCGTCAATTTCGAGGCACGATTGTCGTCGTAGCCGACCCAGACGACGGTGAGGTGCGTCGCGTCGAAGCCCGCGAACCAGCTGTCGCGTGAATCGTCCGACGTACCCGTCTTGCCCGCGACGCCGCTGCCGGCAAAGCGCGACGACCGCCCGGTGCCACGCTGCATCACCAGCGTCAACGCGTAGGTCAGTTGCGCGACGGCGTCCGGTTCCGCGACCTGTTGCATCTCCAGCGGATATCGATTCAGCGTAGCCCCGGCTTCGTCTTCGACCGCGAGCACCGTCTTGTTCGGAGTCGCAAATCCACCGCTCGCGAAAACACCGTAAATCTGAAGCATCGACAATGGCGTCATGTCGATGGCGCCGAGCAACAACGATGGAAACGCCGGCGGTTCGTCGATTCCGCCGAGCGCGGCGACGCGCGCGGCGACCCGATCCACGCCAACAGCTTGGCCGAGTCGCACGGTTGCAAGATTCAGCGAATCCCCGAGCGCGCGCACGAGCGGTACCGGACCGTGGACTTCGTTGTCGAAATTGCGCGGCGTCCAACCGGTCTTCGCGGTCTCCGACGGCAGCAGCGGCGCATCGTCGATGATTGATGCGAGGTGGTACTGGCCACTCTCGAGCGCCGTCAGGTAGACGACCGGCTTCAGTAGCGAGCCGACGGGTCTGCGCGCATTCAACGCGCGGTTGAAACCTTGGAAGCCGGCCTTGCGGCCGCCGACGACGGCGGCGATTTCGCCCGTCTGCGAACCCGCGACCAGCAGTGCCGCTTCGAGTTCACCGCGTTTCAGCTTACGGTCCGCTTCGATTCGATCGAGCGTGTCCGCAACCGCGCGCTCGGCCGCGTCCTGAACGCGCGGTGAGAGTGTCGTGAAGACACGATAGCCGCGCGACGCGAGCTCGATCGCATCGTAGTCGTGGCCGAGTTGCTCCCGCACCAGGTCGAGGAACGCCGGGTAGTAGCCCCCGCCTTGGCGTGCGGAGCGTGTCAGCGCCAACGGTCGCTTGATCGCAGCGGTATGTGCTTGTTCGGTGATCAAGCCGAACTCATGCATCAGGCCGAGCACAAGATCGCGCCGCGCACGCGCGCGCTCGGGGTGCGTGAATGGATTGTAGTAGGAAGGTCCACGAATCACGGCGATCAGCAACGCGATCTCCGCGGCGTCGAGTTCCGACAGTGGTTTGTTGAAGTAGAACTGGCTGCCGAGTCCGAACCCGTGAACGGCGCGCTCGCCATCCTGCCCGAGGTAAATTTCATTGATGTACGCGTTCAGAAGATCTTCTTTTGTGTAGCGCGCATCGAGGATCACCGCCATCGCGAGCTCCTTGAGTTTGCGCGGCAGCGTGCGGCGATTGTCGAGGAAGTAGCTCTTCACAAGCTGCTGCGTCAGCGTGCTGCCGCCCTGCGCAAGATCGCCGGCGCGCAGATCGGCCCACGCGGCGCGCGCGATGCCCTTCAGATCAAACCCGGCGTGCGTGTCGAATTTTCGATCCTCGACGACCTTGAGTGCGTCGCTGAGGAGCTGCGGAGTGTCCGCCGGCGTCACGATCAGTCGATCCTCGCCGTGGGTCGCGAAGAAGCTGCCGATCAGCGGCGGCTCGAGGCGCACGAGACTGGTTGGCTTGTGATCGGCGGTGAGGGAGTCGAGCGCGTGATCCGCGATGCGCACGCGAATCTCGGTCGAGGGTCGCGCCGCATCGCTGAACGTGAATGGGCGTAGGATCGCGCGCACTTCATTGCCATTGCGAACGTAGCTGCCGGGTGCGTTGAGGCGCCCGCGCCGGTAACCAAGCCGCTTGAACTCCAGCTCGACCTCCGCGGCTTCGATCGCAAGCCCCGGATACAACTCGAGTGGCTGGGCATATACGCGCGCCGGAATCGACCAGCGACGACCATCGAACGTCGTCGTGATAAAACGATCCAGATACAGCAAATACACAGCGATCGATGCGATGCCGACGCACGCGACGATCAGTATGCCGCCCACGAGCAGATGCCGCGTGCGGCCGGCGCGCCGCCGCTGGCGGGTCTTACGCGGCATGTAATGACGGGGTCAGAGTGCCACTCGCGCCGCGCGCTCCGCCTTGATCTTGGCGATCAGGAAGTCCACGACCTCGAACGCCTTCTTGCGCGGCACCGAATCCATGTCGATCGCGTAGTGATCAGCCACGGTCAGCGACGGCACGCTGTTGATCCGTGATGCACGTTCGCGGCGGCTCGCCTCGCCGACCGAGCGCGCGGTGGCGGGGGAATTGGCGGCCGCCAGGAACTCATCGCGCGTAACGCCGTGGTCCTTGACGAAATCAGCCACCATATCGAGCGTTGCGAACTGCTTACCGTTGTCGTGGATCGCCTTGAAGATTCGCTCATGATTCTCCTCGAGCGCATCGGTGCTCTCGAGCGCGAAGTACGCCTGCGCGAGCAGGCCCCACGCCGGCGAGAATGTCACGGGACTGCGTTGGAACAAAACATCCTTTGGTGCGCTGCTCTTCCAATCGACGGCGATGGCTTCGAAGTTGCGGCAGTGCACGCAGCCGTAGGAGAAAAACTCGGTGACCCTGATCGGACCGCTGTGCGGTACGGGCGGTGCAGCCTCGATAACCTTGAACTGTTTGCCTTCGACGAATTCGCCGGAGACGTCGATCGCGGTCGACCGGAACAATCCATATCCGCCGACCACGAGAACGATCAATACCACGCCTGCAATCACGGCATTGCGGATCGTGATCAGGCGCTTGTCTGGTTTGGTCTTGGTCAACGTGCGTTACTCCGCTGTTCGGCAATGAGCGTGCAAGTGTATCTTTCCGCGCGGGTGTGCCCAAGCACACGGGGCGTGATCGCGTCTCTTTGAGACACGATCGGGTCGTTACGCGCCTCGTCATGGACACAGCGCCTGTCGCATAATCGCGCCCTGATCGAGGTGTCCCCATGAGCGAAAGCTACGCGCTGTATCACTACCCGAGTTGTCCGTATTGCGCCATCGTGCGGCGCTTCCTGGACGATGCCGGCATCGAAATTGAATTGCGCAACATTCATGCAGACCCGCAGGCGCTGCACGATCTGCGCAGCGGCGGCGGTAGCCGCACTGTGCCGTGTCTGCGCATTCAACGCGGCACCGCGGTGCAATGGCTCTACGAATCGCAGGACATCATCGACTATCTGCGCGAAAAGCGCTCGGCGGCCGCGCGTCGATGAATGCGTCGATGGTGTTCGCCGCGCCTTGCGTTTGTTAGCCTGCCAGGCTCGCAACGACAAAACGCTGGGGAACACACATGAAACTCGGACTCATCGCCGGCTACTCCGGCAAGAAGATCAGCATCCCGATCGATACGATCAAACACGCCGAAAGCCTCGGTTACGACTCGGTGTGGACGTCCGAAGCCTATGGTTCCGATGCGGTGACGCCGGCGGCGTGGATGCTCGCGAACACGACGAAGATCAAGGTCGGCACCGCGATCATGCAGATGCCGGCGCGCACGCCGGCGATGACCGCGATGACGGCAATGACGCTGTCGCAGCTGTCGAACAACCGCTTCGTCGTCGGACTCGGCGCGTCGGGTCCGCAGGTCGTCGAAGGCTGGCACGGCGTCCCGTACGGAAGGCCGGTGACGCGGCTGAAGGAGTACATCCAGATCATGAAGCAGATCTTCGCGCGCGAAGACGTGTTGAAGTTCGATGGCAAGGAATACCAGATCCCGTATCACGGTCCCGGGGCGACGAACCTCGGCAGACCGCTGAAGAGCATCATGGTCTGCGAAGACAGGATTCCAATCTACGCGGCGACGTTGACGCCGGCCGGCGTACAAGCTGCAGCGGAAGTGGCCGATGGCTTTTTCCCGATCTGGATGGATCCGGATCAGTTCGGCGTTTTCAAAGATCCGATCGAGAAAGGCCTGAAGGCGGCGGGCGGCGGCAAGTCGCTGCAGGACTTCGATGTTGCGCCGTTCGTAACGGTGATCGTCGGTGACGACGTCAAACAATGCATGATGCCGATTCGCGGCAACATGGCGTTGTACATCGGCGGCATGGGTGCGAAGGGCAAGAATTTCTACAACGACTATGCGACGCGCCTCGGCTTTGGCGGTGCGGCCGAGAAAATTCAGGATCTGTTCCTCTCCGGCAAACGCGACGAGGCGATGGCTGCGGTGCCGGAAGAGTTGATCGACGCGTGCCATCTGGTCGGACCGGTAGCGCGCATCCGCGATCGCGCACAGCGTTGGACTGCGGCGGGCAAGAAGGGCCAGGTCGGTTCGATGCTGATCGGCAGCGGCCAGCCGAAGGCGCTCGAGTTGATGGCGGAACTGATGCTCTAAGCGGGCGGCGCCTACAACGACTCGACCAAACCCCACGCTCTGTCGGCGCGCATGCGGCACGCGTCCTTGAACAGCACCGCGGTGTCCGAACTCGCGTTGCCGTCGAGGCCGCGTTTGTACACGCCTTGGATGATCGCGGCGGAACGGAACAGGTTGTAGATGACGAAGAAGCTCCAGTTCTCGATGCCGGCGCGGCCCGCGAATTTGCAGTAGTCGGCGATGAACTCGCGCTCCGACGGCACGCCGAAGTTCGCAAGGTCCGGTCGCGCGAGTCCAGCCGTGGTGTACGAATCCGAGTGATAGTCCATGCAGACGTAGCCGACGTCCGCGAGCGGATGGCCGAGCGTCGAGAGTTCCCAGTCGAGTACCGCGGCGATGCGCGGCTGCGTCGGATGGATCAGCATGTTGCCGAGGCGATAGTCGCCGTGGACGATCACGGTTTCGTCGACGTTCGGTGTGTGTTCGGGTAGCCACTGCATCAGCTTGTCCATCGCCGGCAACGATTCAGTCTGCGACGCGACGTACTGCTTGCTCCACCGCGAGATCTGGCGCGTGTAGTAATTGCCGGGCTTGCCGAAATCCTCCAGACCCACCGCGCGATAGTCGACGCAGTGCAGCGCCGCGAGCACACGCGTCAGATCCTCGTACACCGCTCGGCGTTCGGCATTGTTCATCGACGGCAGCAGCAGGTCGGTGAACACTCGGCCTTCCACTTTTTCCATCACGTAAAACTTCGTGCCGATGATCGACGTGTCTTCGCACAGTGTGTACAT
>CAYUMA010000894.1:0-13189 GCA_964445675.1 uncultured Pseudomonadales bacterium
TAGGTGTAGTAACGCGGCAGGAACCGAATGTAGGCCTCGACCGCCGTGGAATAGGCGGACTCAACGTCCGCTGGGGACGCGATCTGCTGCGCTCCCGCTTGCGCATAGGTCGTCAGTGCACCGGTAATCGCCAGTGTGCAGACGAGCGCGGCCGCAAATATGCCTTTGATTTTCAGGGGTGTTACTTCAGCTCTTGATTGATGTCGGCGAAATCCACAAGCGCCGGATCATCCGGCGCACGGTGCGAGGCGATGGATCGAATGGTGGAGCCAGACGGGATCGAACCGTCGACCTCTTGCATGCCATGCAAGCGCTCTCCCAGCTGAGCTATGGCCCCAAAAACACGAAGGCCCGCGATGTTAGGCGGCGTCTTCAGGTGCGTCAACCAAGTCGCGGAACTCCTTCTCCCACTTCTTCGCCATTTTATTCGAGACGCCGCCGAGCACGTCGATCGAGTCGCGGATCCGCATCCGCGTCAGGTCGCTGCCGAGCACCGTCATCGAGTCGTACAGCGGTAGCGCCACAGCCTGGCCCGCGATCGCAACGAACAACGGAAACAGAAAGTCGCGGATCTTCAATGCCATGCGCTGCGCGAGTTGCTGGATATCGGCCTGCAGCGCATCGCGTTCCCATACACGCAGTTCGTCGAGCCGCCACACGACGAACTGCAGTACGCGCTTGACGTCATCCTGCGACAGGTCTTTGTGCACGAAGTCGGCGATGGTGACCGCGCGTCGATCGCCGATCAGGTAGCCGGCCAGCGGAACCAGGTCGATGAGCCTTTCGGTGCGCTCCTGTACCAGCGGCACGAGCCGCTCGAGTTGATCGTCGCGAAACGCCCAGTCACGCGCACGTTCGAGAAATTCATACGGCGTCAGCCGCCGGATGTACTGCCCGTTGAGCCAGTTGAGCTTCGCGAGATCGAACACCGGACCGCCGAGCGAAATTCGCTCGAGCGCAAATGCGTCGATCATTTCGTCACGGCCGAACATTTCGCGCCCGTCCGGCATCGACCAGCCCATGCGGCCGAGATAGTTGATCAACGCTTCCGGCAGATAACCCGCGCGCCGGTAGTAGTTGATGCTTGTCGGATTGCGTCGCTTCGACAATTTGCTTCGATCGGGATTACGCAGCAGCGGCAAATGGCAGAACACCGGCGGCTCCCAGCCGAAGTACCGGCACAACAGCACGTGCTTCGGGACTGAACTGATCCATTCCTCGCCGCGCATGACGTGACTGATGCGCATCAGCTGATCGTCGACGACCACGGCCAGGTGATAGGTCGGGAACCCATCGGCCTTCATCAACACCTGCATGTCGATCTGTGTGTACGGAATCTCGATCTTGCCGCGCAGCGTGTCGGCGAATCGACAAACGCCCTCCCCCGGCACCTTCATGCGGATCACGTGCGGCTCGCCGCTCGCGACACGTTGCTGCGCGACCTTCGGATCAAGTGCCAGACAATGGCCATCGTAGCCGGTGGTCCCGCCACCCCCGGTTTGCTCGGCGCGCACCTGCGCGAGCCGCTCCTGTGTGCAGAAGCAATAGAAGGCATCATTCTGTTCGAGCAGTCGATTCGCGTGCGCGCGATAGATGTCCTTGCGATCACTTTGCCGATAGGGCCCATAGCTGCCGCCGACATCGGGACCTTCGTCCCAGTCGAGGCCGAGCCAGCGCAACGCGTCGATGATCATCCGCTCGGAAGCGCGCGAACTGCGCGCAACGTCGGTGTCCTCGATGCGCAGAATGAACTGGCCGCGCTGACTGCGCGCAAATACCTGATTGATCAGCGCGACATACGCCGTTCCGACATGAGGGTCGCCGGTCGGCGATGGTGCGACCCGTGTGCGCACGGTCATGCGATTCGTCCGCTCGTCAAAGCGGCGGATTATAGCGTCGGGAAACGCGCGTTCAGTACCAGACGGACAGATACGCCCGCAGAATCGTCGAGTCCAACTGGTAGAGCGGCTCATCGCCCGCTGTGCCACCCGCGAGTACATCGCGGAAGTCGTCGTAGTCGACGCGCAGGAAGTCGGCGAAGAGCGTGAACTCTCCGCGTTTGAACAACGGCACGAGGCTCGTGCCGAATTCGTACGTCAGCCCCACGCCGAGCGTGTTAGACGTGAACGACGCGAGTTCTTTGTCGCGGCTGAGGAAGTTCTGCGAGTTCTGCCGCGGGAACAGATCGCTGTAGAAATCGGCCGCGCCCTGCGTGTAGTAGCGGTACGTCAGTTCCGCCATCAGGCCCCACGGTAGCGGCTGCACATAACCGAGTTCGACGTTCCACGCGTCAACACCCCACGTATCGCTGTAATAACGGTACCCCGCGCGCGCCGACGCGCGATACGGCAGGTAGTAGATGCCGCGAACCGCCATCGCCGTCGACGTCTTGGTGCCCGGCGACACCTCGGACTCGTAGCTGTATCCCTTCGACGACGATGGATCGACATAACGCGCCGAACGATACGGATTGCGCAGGAAGCCATCGTCGGTGATGCCTTCGTAGCCGAAGTTCAGCACCATGCTCTTCGTGATGATCTGGGACAGGTCCACGCGAAACGTCTGGCGGTCGGTGTCCTCCTCGAAGGCATCATCACCATTGCGCAGCACGGTGTCCCAGCCACGCGCATAGGAGATCCCGAGCGTCGTCAGATCACCGAAAAAGTCCTGACTGATGCCGATGCGTGCCGTGTTGGCTTTGTAGTCGTTCTCTTCGCTGTTGGTGTACGAAATGCCCATCAGCGTCTTGCCGCGCAGGTAGTCGATGCCGCCGCTGATCTCGTCGCGCTGCTCCTCGTAAGGACTCGCGGTCGCAACGACGTCGATCGAGGCGCTCGTGATCATGTCGACGTAATAGTTCGCCCACACAGAAACCTTGTCCTTAAAACCCTTGCGCACGAGCACCGACGGACCGCTGACCTCGAGGCCGCCGCCGTCGTAGCCGTGATACATCACGTCCGCCCGATCCGCCGGAAGGATCGCGGCGCTGGCGACACCCGGCACCAGCAGGAGCAGTGCAGCGCGCCGCAGCAATTTAGCTGCAACCACAGCCACCCCCGCCGCCGCCTTGTGCACCACGGGCACCTTCGCGCGCTTCATAAACGTGGTCCAGATACGCCGCGGCAATCGGGTCGCGGCTGAAACTCATGATCGGATCGGCGAGGTTGTTGCGCTCGTACGGACTGACCCACGGCTCGATGGATACACAGCCACCGGCAAGGCCCGCCAGCACTAACAGAAATACGATGTTGCGACGCATGGTGTCTCCGACTCTAGAAAAACAGCGTCATTGCGCCGGTGAACTCGAGATTGTGCAGCGTCTCTTCGCTGCCGAGCAGATCCGACTGGAATACGTAGTCGCGCACGTCGACGCGAAACGCGAGCCAGTCGGTCATTGCGACGCGATAGCCGAATCCGCCGCTGACGGTGAATCGCTGATCACCGGCAAAATCCGAGCTGCCGGCGCCGGCCACGAGGTAGAGCCCGCCGCGAAACGCATAACTGCGGCCGATGAACGCTTCGCCCGGCAGAACGTTGTAACCGACCGAGACGTTGTAGTAGCTGAACTGCCGCTCATCGTCCGTCAGCAGCGCAACGTTCCCCGACAAACGCTCGAAGCTCGTTTCGCCGAGTTCGCTGCGCCCGTACAGACCTTCGACGAAAAAGTCCTCGGTGATGTGATACGCAGCGCGCGCGCCATAAACGGCGTTTGAACCGAAGTCCTGGATGTTCAGAATGCCGCCGTAGGCACCGATCTCGAAGTTCTCCGAATCAATCTGGTCGACATCGATTTCGCGCCGCTCCGGTTCGCGCACAACGAGCGGCTCGAGTTCGAGATCCTTCGGCTGAGCTGCGACCGCGATCGACGCCGGCAACAGTGAAACCAGTGCCACTACAAGAAAACGCTGAAGCCTGCTGTCCATTCGTCTATCTCTTCGTTTTCGTCCCGACTCGTGAGTACCGTGTGGCGTTTGAATTCCACGCGGAAGATGAAGCGTTTGCTCAGGTACATGTCCGCACCGATACCCGCGTGCACGATCTCATCGTCGCGATCCAGCGCCTGCACGATCGTCGTCTGTGGTTCAAGGTGAATGATGCCTGTGCCGATTTTCATAAACGGTGACACGCGCCACTCCGGGAACGGCGACATGACGATGCTCGCCGTGCCGATGTAGCCATCGGAGTAGTCACCCAACAGCTGCGAAGCGACGAGCTCCGTGCTGATGTTGGGCGTCACGGCAAAGCTGCCGGATACGCTCAGGATGCGCGCGCCGCCGAAGTCCCCGGCGCCGAAGCCGAACACCCAGCGTCGCTTGCCGTAGTCACTGAGCCCGTAGCTCGGGAACGCGATGGCGCCACCATCGAGATCGAGCGTGCTCAACATCTGCGATACGTGTACCCAACCTACTTTGCCGCGTGGCGTGCGGATCTTGTACCACTCGGTCTGCTCTTTGAGGATCGTGATGCGATCGCCCTGCGCCGCCACGTAGAAGATGGGATAGCCGCGCCCGGGGCCGGTGTGCAGATCGATGTAGGGATCGGAAACGACGACTTCAGGCTGGTACTTCGCCTCGGCGGTTGCGCACAGCAACGCACAGGCAAGTACCAGGCCAAGTCTGCAGAGCGTTGCGGACATCCGTTTCCGGCCAATCACAATCCCTGTCCTTTACGAGGTTGTCATGAAGGCGAAACTCGTCGCCTTAGTGTGTCCGTTAGGCCTGCGGTACGGCAAACGGGTCGTTGTAATACTGTGCGCCAATGTCCAGCCATTCCGAGATCAGCTTCAACTCGGCGCCCGTCAACCAACCCGCGTGCGTGCCGCCCGCATTGAACTTCGAGAAGAAGCGCGGACTCGCCAACGCACCACCAGGCGACATCGATGGCGGCGTCGTCACGTTGATGAGCACCGGAATCGGCTGCCCGTTGACGTCCAGGAGAAGGTTGCCGTTTGCGTCCAGTTGAAACAGTAGATTGCCATTCGCATCGGTAGCCTGAATCAGGCGATCGACCAATACGCCGTTGAGAACTTCCTGTTGATTGTCCGTAAACAGCAATTCGCGATAACTGTTGAAATGATCCGCCTCGTCCGGCGACTGACCATCCGTCAGATCGAGCTGGCCCGCCGGAACTTGCGGCGCAGCCGCCGCGTCGGCGGGTGCGTGACAGGTGTTGCACGTGAGGTCCGTGACACCATCGGCAGCCAGTCGCGGCGTGCCCCACATCGGGTGCACTTTTGCTTCGTAGCTCACGACGATGCGACAGTTGGCCACCCAGTTCGCAATACAGCCCGGATCGACCGGCGCGGACGTCGTCAGCGTCGCGTAGTTGTACGCGAAGCTCGCGTCCTTCGCGCGCACGTTCGGATCGGTCCACACATCGTCGTACTCGATATCGACGTTGGGTCTTGGAATTCCGTTGATGCGCGTATACGTCTCCGCCATCGTTTCACCGGCATTGGCGAAGAGCGCTGGTTCCGTATTCGGGAACGGCGAACCGTCTGCGGGGGCGCCCGGATTCGCCGACGGCGCCTCGGCGTCCGGCCGCCCGTGCGGCATCTGACTCAGACGCGTGTGGCAACCGCTGCACTCCATCACCTCGCCCGCGCGCAGCGTCATCCAGTTCTGATGCCGTTGCGACGTGCGGCGTCCGTTCGCGTCGAGCACTTCGACGCCAAACGCGATGTTCGCCGGGACCTTCGTCTTCACCGACCCGTCGGGTTCGATCGGCGCATAACCGATGATCTCGCGCATCAGATTCGCCGTGCTCGCGCCGAACGCGGTGTTGTCGAGATCCACGAGATCGTCGTCGGGAATCGAAACGGCTTTGACGATGCGCAGGAAACGCGCAGGTCGTGCCGCTGCTAACGTCAGCGCCGGATCTCGCAACGTGGCGATCGGCTGTGTTGCGGTGCCGTCGAAGTCGTAAACGCTGTGGATGTGCAGCACACCGACGTTCTCCGACACGAGGTCGGGGTCGAGATCGAGCCCAGCGACTTTATCGAGGCGCACCACCGGCGGCGTCCGAGCCTCGAGCACGATCGCGTCGGTGAACGCAAAGCCTTCCGCCGGCGTGACCAACGGTTGCTGCGTACCCGCCACGACGTCGAACATCCACACGCCATACAGCGGCGGCGCTTCGGGAATTCCCGGGATCGCGAGCAGCTCCGGCGTGCACGGTATGATGATTGGATTGAGAGGATCCGGACTTGCGGGATCGAGCAGCCGGCATTGGCTCCACGTCACGAGCAGCCGGTCTGTGTCGTCGAACAACGGTGCAACGCTTGCGAAACGGCCGCGCGGCGACACGGTCTCGAGTTGAACGTCGCCGGGCACCAGCAATTCCTGTGCATCCGCGGTCATGCCCGCGTTTGTGAACGTGGGTTGATCGTGTTCGACGTAGTTTGCGGTGTCGATCGCGACGAGTGCGGCACCCAGGTGCGACTGCGGACTCGACGCGCGCATCGTCACGAGGACTCTGCCGTCGGGTAGTTCCTGTGGTTCGACGAACTCGATGTCTTCACCCGCCGGCCCGGTGTCGTGGCTATGCGCGCCGTACAGCCGGCGCTGATCGGTGCCGTCCGGATTCATCGTGTACAGACTGATCTCGTCGTGGTTCGCGATCTGGTCCCAGCGCGAGTAGATGACGCGTCCGTCCGCGAGCACCGACGGATCCATGTCGTGGCTCTGGTTGTAAGAAATCTGATGGATGTTGTCGCCGTCGGCGTCCATCACGTGCAGCGTCAACGCGGGTCGGTCGCGACCTTCTTCCTGCGCCGCGAACTGCGGCTTGCCTTCGTCGAGCAGAATTGCTTTTGAATCGCGCTGCCGCGTCGACGCAAACACGATGCGGCCGTCCGGCAGGAAATGCGGCGCGACGTCCTGCCCGTCCTCGGCGATGATGTCGGAGGTCATGACGCGACTCAGCGTCTGCGAGTCCACGTCGTAGAGCCAGATGTTCCACGTCGGCTGTTCGTCGTCATCGGCATTCGGAATATCCGGTGCGCGCATTGCGAACACGAGCTGTTTGCCGTCGTACGACGACGACAGATCCTTCACGTCATACATCGGCGGCGCGCCCATCGGTCCATTCGGAAAAACGCCGGCGGTGATACTGCGTTCGGGTGCGCTCGCGGACGCGCGATCGCGGATGAAGAGTTCGGCGCCCGGCATGAATGCGGTCGGATCGCGCACTTCGAATTCCACCAACGCGCCGTCCTCGTCGAGCAACAACGGGCGCTTGACGTAAACGAGCGGAAAATCCTGCACCGCGGGATCCGGTCCTTGACCGCCCCCCAGCAAGCCACTCGATTCGCCGCCGCCGCAACCGAACAGCGCGCCGACGATGGCGCTTGCAATCGTTGCGCGTAGAACTCGCCAAGCCTGTGCCTGAGCCATCGCTCGACCTCGTACTGTCGTTTACGTTCGCCGACGGATTGTTCCACACGGTGGTGCCACGACGACGTGACGCGTCGCACAGCCCTACCACCTGCGGGAATCCGCGGGTCCGGCCGGGCAACGTCGTTAGATCAACGTGGTGCTAACGAGTTGTTCGAGTTTTGTTCGAATTGCGGAAGCGTGCTGTCGTTCACGGCACGCAACTCGCAAATCTCTGACGCTAGCGCCTCGGCTATCCAAACCTTCGTGGTGTTGGTGACGCCTCGTGCTCATCAGGGATCGATGGCCGGCAGATGTAACGCCCGAGAGCTCGCAGCGTACGTGAGCAGGGGTGATCCGATGAACAGGAGTGTGTCTTCATGGTTAAGGTGCTGCGCGCAATACCCGAGCGTCGCTGGTCCAGGCAGGCGCTCCTGCTCGTTCTGACGCTGATTACCGTATTCGGCTCCCTCGGAGTCACCGCCGACGAATACGACCAGGCGAAGAAGATCCACGATCGCATCGCCGGCGTACCACCGACCGCGGCGAAGCTGCAACAGATGCGCGACGCGATCGTCAACAACGGGCCGGTCGCAGCCGCGTTGATCGCCACTGACGATCCGGCGTTCTACAACGTGACGTTGAAGAACTTCGTCGCGCCGTGGACGAACCGCGACGGCAACGTCTTCGTACCGCTGAACGACTACACCGCCACCGTCATCGGCATGGTTCGCGACGACGTGGATTTCCGTAACGTGCTGTTCGGCGACATTCTCTACGTCGGTGCCGGCGCAGGCATTCCGGCTTATTCGGCTTCAAACAACGCGAACTACGATGCCCTCGAAGCGCAGGCCGTCGACCTCAGCGACACCGGCCGGCTCGTGCAACGCACGCAGAGCAGCGTGACCGGCGTACCGGCGACGGCGACCGCCGGCGTCATCACATCGCGCGCCGCGTCAAAAGCATTTTTCATCGACGGCACTAACCGCGCGATGTTTCGCTTCACGCTGCTCAACCACCTCTGCCGCGATATGGAGCAAGTCCACGACACGTCGCGCGCCCCCGATCGGATCCGTCAGGACGTATCGCGTAGCCCGGGCGGCGACGCGCGCGTATTCCTGAACGGCTGCATCGGCTGCCATACGGGCATGGACCCGATGGCACAGGCATTTGCGTACTACAACTTCCAGTACGACAAGGCGACGGATCCGACCGCCGACGCGGGATTCATCGCGTACAACGACGTCGGCGCGGTTGACCCGATCACCGGCACGCGCGTTGTGCGCAAGTACTTCAACAACAACACGACGTTCCCGTACGGCTACATCACGATGGATGACCACTGGGACAACTACTGGCGCAACGGTCAGAACGCCGTGATCGGCTGGGATGGCGCATTGCCTGGCAGTGGCGACGGTGCGAAGTCGCTCGGCCAGGAACTCGCCAATTCGCAAGCCTTCTCCCAGTGCCAGGTCGAAAAAGTATTCGAAAACGTGTGTTTGCGCGCGCCTTCCGACCAGGCCGATCGCGACCAGATCTCGTCGATGGTCACCGACTTCCAGCAGAACGGCTACAAGCTGCGACGGGTATTCGCCGAATCCGCCGTGTATTGCATGGGCAACTGAGGCAGAGATATCAACATGAAAATGACTAATCAGATTGCAGTTGCTCAACGCCTCGCGCTGGCTACGTGCCTTGCGCTCGGAACAACGCTGATTGCCGGTTGCGGCAGCGGCAGCGGCGCGACGACCGTCGCCAATCCGCTGACGACTCCGCCCACCGTCAGCAACTACACCGGTCCCGCGCCGCAAACGGCGGACGTGCAGCGGTTCAAGATCAACGTCTGGGACAACCTCGTGCCGAACAACCGTTGCGGCACGTGCCACAACCCGAGTCAGGCGCCGCGTTTCGTCCGCGACGACGACATCAATCTGGCGTACGACGCAGCGAACACCATCGTCAATCTGGCCGATCCTGCGACGTCGCGGATGGTCGTGAAGGTGCGCGGCGGTCACAACTGCTGGCTGACCAGCAACGACGCGTGCGGCGACATCATCCAGTCCTACATCGAAGCGTGGGCCGGTGGTGCGCTTGGCGGCGCGGGCAAAACGATTCAATTCACGGCGCCGCCGTTAGCTGATCCAGGCGCGAGTAAGAACTACCCGACGAGCTCGGCGCTGTTCGAACAGCACGTCTACACGCCGTACCTGAGCCAGTATTGCGTCGGCTGTCACAAGGAAGACGCGTCGGTTCCGCAATCACCGTTCTTCGCCAGCGACGACGTCGACGTAGCCTACGCCGCGGCGCAATCGAAGATGGACCTCGACAATCCGGCGAACTCGCGCTTCGTGCTGCGCCTCGGCCAGGAATCACACAACTGCTGGAGCGATTGCACGGCGAACGCCGCGGCAATCCAGGCCGGCATCGCGGCGATGTCGAATGGCATCGCGGTAACCGTGGTCGATCCGAGCTTGATCACGAGCAAAGCGCTCAAGCTGACGGACGGCATCATTGCTTCCAGCGGCGGCCGCCAGGAAGCCAACGTCATCGCGCTGTACGAGTTCAAGACCGGCACCGGCAACACCGTATTCGATACCAGCGGTGTCGAGCCTTCGTTGAACCTGACGCTGTCAGGTGCGACGGGCGGCTACAGCTGGGTCGGCGGCTGGGGTGTCGCGTTCATGAACGGCAAGGCCCAGGGTTCGACCACGGCCAGCAGGAAGCTGCACGACTTGATCAAGTCGACCGGCGAGTACTCGGTCGAAGCGTGGGTCGCACCCGGCAACGTTACGCAGGACGGTCCGGCGCGGATCATCAGCTATGCGGGTGGTTCGTCGAGCCGCAACTTCATGCTGGGCCAGACCTTGTACCAGTACGACTTCCTGAACCGGTCCTCGACAACCGATCAGAACGGTGAGCCACGACACTCGACGGCGGCCGCGGACGAGGATCTGCAGGCGACGTTGCAACACGTGGTCGTGACCTACGATCCGACGAACGGCCGGCGCACCTACGTCAATGGCCGGTTCACCGGCGACGTCGATACGGTGCCCGGTGGCCTGTTGACCGATTGGGACAACACGTTCGCGTTGTCGCTCGCGAGTGAAGTGGACAACACGAACCGCTGGGCAGGCACGATTCGCCTGGTCGCGATCCACAACCGCGCACTGACGGCCGAACAGATCACGGAGAACTTCGACGTCGGCGTCGGCGAGAAATACTTCCTGCTGTTCAACGTCAGCCAGCACGTCGGCAAACCGGACGCGTATGTCGTGTTCGAGGTGAGCCAGTTCGACTCGTACAGCTATATGTTCCGTGCGCCGTTCTTCCTGTTGCTCGACAGCGCCGCGACACCGGGCGACATCCCGATGGCGGGCCTGCGGATCGGCATCAACGGTCGTGAAGCGGCGGTTGGTCAGGGGTTCAAGAACTTGAACGTGACGGTCACCGACGCGCAGTACGCGGTCGAGGGCAAACAGGAGCTTTCGTCGCTCGGCACCGTGATCGCGCTCGAGAAAGGTCCGACGCTCGACGAGTTCTTCCTGACGTTCGAGAAGCTCGGCACCGCAACGCATGTCGTCGTCGAAGCAGCGCCGGTTCCGCCGCCGCCGCCGGTCGATGTGCCGCGCGAACCCGCTGCGGGAATCCGCGACTTCGCCGAAGTCAACACGACGATGTCGAACTTCACTGGCGTGCCGACCACTCAGGCAGCGGTGAAGGCGACGTACGACGCGGTGTTCCAGGCGCTGCCGGTCGACACCGGCATCCAGGGCTTCCTGTCGTCGCAGCAGATGGGGATCACGCAACTCGCGATCTCGTATTGCGCTGCGTTGGTCGATGGCGGCGGCACGGTGCCGGCAGCGACGTACTTCAACGGCTTCAACTTCGGTGCGCCGGTGTCGAGCGCGTTCGACAACGCGACGAAGCGCAGCCAGGTGATCGATCCGCTGCTGGCGAAGATGCTGGTGATGGCGAACGTCAGTTCGCAGCCGGATCTGGCGGCGACTCACGCCGAGGTCAGCAGTTTGATCGGCCGTCTGACGAGCTGTGGCGGCGCCAACTGCGCCAATACGGCGGGCGTCGTCAAAGCCGCGTGCGCGTCGGTGCTCGGCAGCGCCGCGATGTTGGTTCAGTAGCGGTCGGATGCATTAAGCGAGGATTGATCATGACCAGACGTAAGAACATTCGACGTTACGACGACCCGATTCGGCATCCGGATCATCCGCGACCGAGAACCCGGCGCGAGTTCCTGTCGCAGGGCTTCGTGTTCGGGTCGGGGCTCGTGCTCGGCGGTGTGACGCTGAGCCTGGGCGCCGGCAACGCACGCGCGGCCTTGGACCCTGCGCTGGCGTTACTCGTCCAGCAGTGCGGCATCGCAACCGCGGGTGCGGGCAAGATTCCGTTCATCTGTTTCGACCTCGCCGGCGGTGGCAACACTGCGGGGTCGAACGTGCTGATCGGCAAGCAAGGCGGCCAGCTCGACTTCTTAGCCACCGATGGCTACGAAAAACAGGGCCTGCCAGGCGACATGATTCCGCCGATCGTCAACACGGTGACCGGCACGCGCGATTTCATCAATTCGGAGCTCGGTCTTTCGTTCCACTCCGATAGCCCCTATCTGCGCGGCATGTTCTCGCGCATCACCGACCCGGCGGTCCGCGCAAGGATCAACGGCGCGGTGATTCCGGCGCGTTCCGAAAACGACACCGGCAACAACCCGCACAACCCGATGTACGGCATCGCGCGCGCGGGCGCTGACGGATCGTTGCTGTCGCTGATCGGCTCGTCGAATACCGACTCGGGTGGAAATTCGGTGTCGCCGATGATGCTGGTCGATGTCACGAAGCGGCCCACGAAGGTGGATCGTCCGAGCGACGTCACGGGCCTCGTCGATGTCGGTGATCTAACGAGCGTGTTGAGTCAGCAGGACGCGGTCGCGGTGATGGAATCGATCTACCGGATCAGCGATGCGAAGATGAACGCGCCGGGCTTCAGCGTTGGCGCGCCTTCGGTCACCGCTGACGACGTCGTCAAGGATCTCATACGCTGCGGTTATCTGAAGAGCGCCGATCTGGCCGACCGTTTCGGCAATCCGGCAACACTCGACCCCGCCGGGGATCCCGACATCGTCGGACCCACCGGAATCTTCACGGCAGCCGAATTCGCGAGCAGCGGTGAGTTCCGCAAGACCGCGTCGGTCATGAAGATGGTGATCAACGGCTTCGCCGGTGCCGGCACGATCCAGATGGGCGGCTACGACTACCACGGCGGCAAACGCGCCGAGGGCGAAGTCAAAGACGAGCGCGCCGGTGTCTGCATGGGCGCGTGCCTGGCGTACGCGGCCAAAGTCGGCGTCCCGCTGATGATGTACGTGTTCTCGGACGGTTCGTTGTCGAGCAACGGTGTCATCGACAACACGGTCGACGGCCGCGGCAAAGGCGAATGGACCAGCGACAACCAACAGACCGCGGCAACGTGGTTCCTGGTCTACAACCCGAACGGCCGCGCGCAGTTGCTCGGCGCGACGATGACGGACCAGGCGCGCCATCAGCAGATCGGCTGGATGCGTGCGGACGGATCGGTCGAAACCGCATCGACGCCGGCCGCCAACAACGTGAATCTGTTGGCGTATACGGCCGTACTGAACTACATGGCGTTGCACGGCGAACAGGGCAACTTCCTGCAGCCTGGGTTCTTCCCGGGATCGGGTCTGCCGCCGACGATGCTCGATACGCTGACGGCGTTCCAGCCGATCGTCAACGGCGTGATCTCGAACCCCGTATAACTTAAAGTCTGACCTCGGCACCGCACCGGCA
>CAYUMA010000895.1:0-6387 GCA_964445675.1 uncultured Pseudomonadales bacterium
TCGATCAGCGCAACCAGA
Source organism: uncultured Pseudomonadales bacterium (assembly GCA_964445675.1). GTDB lineage: Bacteria > Pseudomonadota > Gammaproteobacteria > Pseudomonadales > Azotimanducaceae > DATJGR01. Next base: position 19 of record CAYUMA010000895.1, read on the forward strand.
GCCGCGCGCGCACCGGGTCCGGTCGCCGAACCTGCGTGCAACGCCGCGCCGAACTGTTGGAAGCCTGTTGGCGGTTTGCCGGTCCACTGCGCGATTGCACCAGCTGCCCACTGCGTGGACTTCTTCGTGTGACAGTTCGTGCACGCATTCGGCGCACCGAGCTGCGCGGACAGATCCGGACGTGGAATGCGCATCGAGTGATCGTGGCGCGGGTCCACCACCATGTACGTGGTCGGCGGCATGTGGCACGCAACGCACGCGGCGCCGGGTGTGTCCATTGCGTGATGTGTATGCGCCGGTGCGTCGTACTTCGCGCTCTGGTGACATTGCGCGCATACCGCGTTGCCCGGTGCTGCCAGCTTCAGCGAATGCGGATCGTGACAGTCGGAACACGTCACACCTTGCGCGTACATCTTGCTCTGCAGGAACGAACCCCAGTTGTATACCTCGCCGCGCATCTGGCCGTCGTTCCAGTAGAGGTCGTCGTCGAGGCGGACGAGGCGATGCGTGTCGAGCGGCGACTGGCCGTGCACGTAAGTGTCGGTCAGCCGGCTGCCGCGTGCGTGGCAGCGCGCGCACGTATCGATCTCGCGGCTGCTCAGGCGTGGCGCGCTGCGTTGCGCGTTGCCGGTTTCTGGCACGGGCGTCCATGTGATGCCTTTGCGTTCATCCAGCGCAATCGCCAGACCTTTGTCGGCATCGTATGTCTGCCAATCGCCTTCCTTGCGCGCCCACGCAATGTGGTTGGAACCGGGGCCGTGGCACGCCTCGCATGCGACATTGATCTCGGCCCACGACGTCTTGTAGGCATTCGAGGTCGGGTCGTAGTTCTTCTTCAGATCCGTCGAATGACATTCCGCGCACGTGAAGTTCCAATTCTGGCTGTACTTGGTCCAGTGCAGCCAATCACCCGCCTTCACGTTGTCGTTGGGATACAGGTGAAACCAGCGCTGGCCGCCGCGCTCCTTCGCGCGGGAGTCCCATGCAATCGACAGCGCCTGCTTGCGGCCGTCGGGAAAGTCGATCAGATATTGCTGCAATGGATGCACGCCGAACGTGTAGAGGATTTCGTAGTCGCGCAGTTGGCCGTCGGGGCCGTCGGTGTTGACGATGAACTTGCCGTCCTTGCGCGAGAACGTCGACGTCGTACCTGCGTAAGTGAACTTCGCATCGTTGAAATTGCCGAGCACCGACGCGTCGGCCGCCACCTGCATCGCGAGATCGTGGTCCGAGCCGTGCCAGGCCGCGTGCTCGGACGCGTGACAACTCCCGCAAATGCCGTTGCCGGAATAGTGCGCGGCGACGGTCACGGGCGTCGCCGCAACGGGAGGTGCGGGCGGCGGCGCAATCGGCGCGCGCGGTGGGCGCGTGTTGATCATCCAGAAGAGTGCCGCTGCGGCGAGCAGCGATACGACTCCCGCAACGATCATCCAACGCGGGTTCGCCGCCGACGGTTTCGAAGGACCTTCGGATGAAACCGCTGTGACGGGCATTAGGGGCGCCGGACGTTTAGGCCCGCGCCGGTTGTTCTTCTTCTTACTCATGTCACGCTCGGCAACGGAACACGCATTCTAAACAAAACGGGCAGCTTTCTCGGGCTGCCCGTTGCTCAAACGGAGAAGGAAACTACTTCGCCAGCGCGGGTGTACCGACGACTTCGATCTTGGCCGCCGCTTTCAGCGCATCCACCTGCGTCTTCACGTGCTGCTGCTGAATCTGTTGTGTGAGTTGCGCTTTGACGTCTTCGAGCGGCGGCGCCTCGATCGGCTTGGAGTCTTCGAGCAGGATCACGTCGTAGCCGATCGGCGTCTTGACGGGTTCTTGCGTGAACTTGCCCTTCTCCAGTTTGCTCACGGCCGCGCCGAACTCCGCCGGCACCCGGCTCAGATCGAACCATCCCAGGCCGCCGCCCTTATCCTTCGAGTCAAGATCCGTCGAACGTTCTGCTGCCAGTTTTACGAACGCGCCAGGATCCTTCTTCAACTTCGCGATGATGTCCTTCGCCTCCGATTCTCTGGCCACCAGGATGTGGCGCGCCTTGTATTGGCTGCCCGTGATCGTGGCTTTGATGCGGTCGTATTCGGCTTTCACGTCGGCGTCGCTGACGGGATGGGCCTTGAGAAAATCTTCGACGTACACGTTCGCGAGAACAGATTGTTTGACCGCTTCGATCTGCGCGACGACCTCGGGGGTTTTGTCCAACCCCTTCTTGATCGCCTCTTCGGCGAGAAGCACCTGCAACGTCAGCTGATCGATGATCGTCGCGCGCGCCGCCGGCGTGTCCGGCCGACCCGCGCTCACGCCGCGCTTCGCAATCAGATCGACCATTTGCTGACTGATCGGTGTGCCGTTCACCGTCGCCGCTGCGGGCTCTTTAGCAATGGGTTCCACGGGCTTGGCCGGATTGCATGCGCCAACGGTCAGCAGCAGCGCCGCACCGACGATGAGAGTCCCCGATTTTTTCAATCGCATGTGTCTGTACCTATATATAGATAGAAAGGGGGCGGTCCGTTCAGGCTCCGCGCCCATCATCGCAGCGTCGGGCGCAACTTGCTCGGATCAAACGCGCGGGCGCCTGCCCCTAAGTGAAATAGTTGGCCACGTCTTGCTGGCAAACGTGATCAATTCCAGAACTGCAACACTGCATCGCTCTGCGCCAGAGCGTCGTAGACGTGATCGATGAGGTCCGACATCGTGCCCTCGATTGGCATCGGCGCGTCGCGGCGTGCGGACTCAGCAACGACGGATGCTCGTGCGCGCCCCACTGGTGCAGGCACAGCAGGACAGTCCCATCCGAATCGAGGATCTGACCAAAGTGATCATGGGCCGGTGGCGTCTCGGGTTGGCCTAAGAGCGACTGGTACCATTTGAAGCTGGTCGGCACATCGCTGACGCCGATGATCGTCCACGTGCGTTTCATATCGCCATCACCAACCCAGTCTTGTTCATTGCCAAGCCCTCGCGTCGGTCGCGCAACTCAACGTCCAACGGAATCTCGAAGGGGACACCATCTCCGGCGTTGGAACCATCGCGGTCTGGAGACCGCTCCTACACGGCGCTGTCACCACCTGTGTGGATGGCTCCGCCGAGGAGATCAGTTGAGCTGGATCCCGATGGCGCTAGCGTTCTCCCACGGAAATACTCTACACCCTCACTTCCGACGCCGGGTAGATGGCGCCCCTCGATCCTGTTTCATATCGTCTCGGCCCGAAGATCGAACTCGATACGAGGCACGAATGAACCTGCAAACCGAACTGGACTACTGCCCTCAGTGTGAGTCGAAGCTCGAGTACGACGCTGGAGCGATCGTTTGCCCTGATTGTGGCTGGGAAGGCGACGAGGCATACGTGGTGCGGTATGAGCACTGCCACGGCTATGCCAGCGGCGAGAAGAACCAATAAGGGTGGGGTCTCAGCTGCGCCGATCTACGGGCTGGCTGCCTCGACCACCGGAGAGCTGTGGGAGTTCGGGGCCATATGCCAACCACGGGATCCCATCCGATACCCAAATGTGTACAGAAGGCCGGACACCCGGATCGGGTACCAAAACAATTCTCCACCGGCGGCAGGGGCAATCTGCTGACTAACGAATGAGCTGGCCGGGTAGGTGGCCGTGTGCGCGTCTGTCATCAGGGCTCGAGGATAGATCCTCAATCGCAGACAAGCTCAACAACCGACCGAGGAAACGACATGGCTATAAAACGCCGGCTCAACTCTTGGATGCACTCTGCATCTAGCTCGAGGATGAACTCAATTCCTAGGCCGGGACGTTGACCTTCGTATCATTCGATCGCCTCGCCGATATCGCCGGCAGCCTCGGGTCGAATTCGGACGAGATTCAACTGGAACGCAGACGTGCTAAGAGCTCGTCTCGGACTTCAGCCCAAGGCTTGCCGGGCTGAGGGTTCATTCGGAATGCCCGGAGCCGCTCGTCGAGGATCTGCTTGTGGTGATCTGGAACGGGAACGTCCTCACCAGATTCGACAATCTCATCCCAAAGCCTCGTCACGAAAGGCGATGCGTTCTGCCGTTGCCGCTTCGCCAAACTCCGGCGGAATTCTTAGGGTCGATTTGCTCATTGGTCGAGTATACGCCCGAGGTTTGTGACTGGAACCCCGCCTGAACACCTGAAACCTCTGGAGAATCGGGCGACCAGAGGTGCCGCCTAACAGCCAGCATCAGCCGCGCACCAGACAGGCGGCAAATTTGCGCATGCAAATTTGATGACTGGCTGGGGCGTCGGCTGCATGCAGTGGTTAGGCGGCGCGCCACTACTGCTTGTTGATATGTCGGATATGACATAGACTGCGCCAGTGCGCCCAACAGACAAACCGCTCGCGTGGCTACATAGCGAGATCAAGACTCCGCCACTTTCGGCGGCGGCGCGGCTCGCGGCCGGATACTTGCTCAGACGCTTGCAGAGAGGTGAGTCGCTCAGCATGCCTCACTCCCGACCGATGCCGTCGATCGGCCGAAATTGCCATGAGTTGAGGATAAACGACGAGAACTCGACGTGGCGAGTTGTATACCGAATTGATGACGATGCGATCGTGATTGTGGCTGTGTTCTCCAAGAAGACAGCTCAGACGCCGAAGGCAGTGATCGATGCATGCCGACGCAGACTAGGGAGTTACGACGATGAGACAAACTAAACGGGTGCGGTTGGAGCGGAGGGGCTGGAAGATTGGCAGTGCCCAAGAACTACTCCAGCTGTCGGATGAGGAAGTTGCGTACATCGAGTTGAAGCTGGCATTGAGCGATCGCCTGAAATCACTGCGGGAGAAGAAGGCCATCACCCAGGTTGAAATGGCCAAGCTGATCAGTTCGAGCCAGTCTCGGGTAGCAAAGATGGAGTCCGGTGATCCATCGGTGAGCATCGATCTTCTGGTGAAGGCGCTACTTGCGCTTGGGGCGACCCGAAGACAGATAGCTGGAGCGATAGCCGAGAGCCGCGCCGCCTAACGGCCAGCATCAGCCGCGCACCAGACAGGCGGCAAATTTGCGTATGCAAATTTGATGACTGTCTGGGGCGTCGGCTGCATGCAGTGGTTAGGCGGCAGTTACGGTGCCCTCTTGGAGAGGACATTGGCCATTCGCGTCTGCCAACCCGTACCCGTTGCCCTCCAGCGCTTCAGCACCTCGGGCGGTAGACGGAGGCTGATAGCAACCTTTGGATTCTCGGTTTTGGGGCGACCAACACGCTTGCCCCCACGCTTAAGCACCGCGCGTGAAAGCATCTCATCGGTCAGTTCGGGGAGCTCCTTACTCGCCTTGCTCGAAGTGCGGCGTGTACTTCCCGATTTCCCTTTCATTGCATCTCCTCATCGAAAATATGTGGCGCGCCATGCCACGGGGCGTGTAGCCCACCATAACCATGCGGCGATCGAGAAAGCCAACACACAGGATGCGCTTCTCGCCGTAATCGAGTCGGTTGTCTTCCACCTCTAGCGTGAGACCTTCGAAGACCTCAATAGCGCGCTCGAAATCGAGTCCACGCTCGTCCAGCGTTCGTCGGCGCTTGGCTGGGTCATACGTGACACGCACGCCATTAATGTATATACGCTAATCCCACTTTGCAACCGAGAAGAAGTTGGAAACCTCTCGCTGCCGCCTAACGGCCTGCATGCAGTGGTTAGGCGGCACCTGATTCCTTGTCTTGCAGCTCAATCTCCGAAACGATTTTGTCAATTTCCGCTCGAAAGTGTGGAGAGAATTCGTTCCGGGTCCTCCGCCACAGATCCCGCGCTGCCGGGAACTGCATGTTCCTCGACCACCTCGTTCGGCGCGGTGCGAATTCGCCTTCCTGGAACAGACCCTGCTCGTATTGGTAAAGGGAGTTTTCCCATTCACGCCACATTCCGAGCTGCATCATCAGGTACATCCGCTCCTCTGGCGTACCGGGCTGCAGCTTGCCAGTGTTGGCTTGTAGATGCGCATCGGCCAGCGGTCTGCTTGTAGCAACCCAACCCGCAATCATCATTTGCTTCGTGGTCATCGAGTCGCGAGTTTGCGCCTGCATTGCTCGTGTGTTTTGCCTAACCTGATTGCCAGATAGACCAGCGTCGCGACTACCGCAACAGCACCAACGAAGTCGCCGATCGCTCCCAATGCTTCCCAATTCATCGATGACCTCGATGTGACGCCTAACGGCCAGCATCAGCCGCGCGCCAGACAGGCGACAAATTTGCGCATGCAAATTTGATGACTGGCTGGGGCGTCGGCTGCATGCAGTGGTTAGGCCGCTGACAGCTTCTCAACCCGAACCTTCCCCATGTGTTGCTCTGCAACCCAAAGATCGTACTGCGCCTGTTGCGTAAGCCAGCTTTCCGCCGACGTGCTGAACGCCTTCGACAAGCGAATAGCCATCTCC
>CAYUMA010000896.1:0-3893 GCA_964445675.1 uncultured Pseudomonadales bacterium
GAGGATTCCGGCGCGCGCGCGGCGGTACTCGACGGCGAGCGCGTGCAGCGCATCGCGCCGTACCTGTCGAAGTTGCCGCTCGACGTTGTGCTCGGCGTCCGCGACGCGGTGGGTTCGCCGTATGCAGAGCCGCTCGAAGACGCGCTGCGGCCGTACCTCGATCGCGACGGCCTGCCCGACGTCCGCATTGCCGCGGACGACTACTCGACGATCATGTACACGTCGGGCACGACCGGACGGCCCAAAGGGGCGCTCGCGACGCACCGCAACCACGTCACGAATCTGACGAATTCGTTCCTCGGCGCGATGGTCGCGGGGCGCCTCGCGGGCGCCGATCCGCAGAAGCCGCCCCCGAGTCCCCCGCCGCAAGGGGTGTCGCTGCAGACGTTCCCGTTCTTCCATATCGGCGGCTTGACCGGGTTGTACGTGTCGAGCGCGATGGGTTCAAAACTCGCGCTGATGTACAAGTGGAACACCGACCACGCGCTCGAACTCGTGCAGCGCGAGCGCGTCTCGTCGATTGCCGGAGTCCCAACCGTCGTGCGGCAGTTACTCGAGCGCGCGAAGGAGCAGAACCTCGAACTCGCGTCGCTCGCGGGGATCGCGTCCGGCGGCGCGCCGGTGCCGCCCGACCTCATCGACACGATCGGCGACCAGTTCGCCAAACGCGTCGCGCCGGGCAACGGTTACGGACTCACCGAGACGACGTCCGCGGTCATCAGCAATGGCGGCGCGGACTACTTCGCGCGCCCCAACAGTGTCGGCAGGACGGCAGCGGTGGCGCAGGCACGCGTCGTTGCGGACAACGGCATCGACGTCGCCGACGGCGAGATTGGCGAGATCTGGATCAAGGGGCCCAACGTCGTGCAGGGGTATTGGAATAAACCCGAGGCAACCGCCGAAGCGTTCACCGACGGATGGTTCCATACGGGCGACCTCGGCTATCGCGACAGCGACGGCTTCTATTACGTCGTCGATCGCAAAAAAGACGTCGTGATTCGCGGCGGCGAAAACGTCTACTGCGCGGAGGTCGAAGCGGTGTTGTTCGAGCACTCGGCCGTGCTCGATGTCGCGATCATCGGGCTGCCGCATCGGATGCTCGGCGAAGAGGTGGCCGCGGTCATCGAAGCACGCGCCGATCACGTCATCGATGCAGCGGAGATTCAGGCATTCGTTGCGACGCGGCTCGCGCGCTTCAAAGCGCCTACGCGCGTCATGGTCTCGGACGGACCGCTGCCGCGCACGGCAACCGGTAAAGTGTTGAAACGCGATTTGAAGCAGAAGTACTCTGACTCATAACGTGAGGGGTGTAGTCGACATGCGTGTTCTATACGGGTTTGTGTTGGCGTTGCTGGTTGGTTGTGGCAGTCCGCTGATTACGCTGCCGGGCGGTGCGCTCGACGGTGTCGCGACCCCGGTTCCGGCCGACTGGTCGAACCTCGCGAACGTCGACACGATCCAGGTCGAATTTCGTCCAAAGGATCCGTATTCGCACAACATCTGGGGTGTCGGTCTCGAGCGCGATCTCTACATCGCGACGAGTGCGGACGGCACGCGCTGGACGCCGTTCCTCGCGGACGATCCGCGCGTACGCGCTCGCGTCGGCACGGCGCTCTACGACCTGCTCGCGGTCAACGTGACCGACGCGGCGGAACGCACGCGCGTCGCCGACGCCTACGGGCGCAAGTACGAGCTCGAAGGCGACGACAACTGGGTCAACGGCGCGTTGATATTCCGGCTTGATCGACGCGATTAGCTGCGAACAGCCAGCGCGCGAGGACTCCGACAGCAAGCGCCGCCGTCAACTGCGCCGCGATGAAAATCGGGCCGTCGACGGGACGAATGCCCGAGAACGTGTCGGTCAGCGAGCGGGCGATGGTCACGGCGGGATTGGCAAAGGAAGTCGATGCCGTAAACCAATAGGCGGCCGCAATGTACGCCGCCACGGCATACGGAACCGCACTTGATCGTGTGCGCGACACGCCGGCGATCACGATCAGCAACCCAAACGTCGCTACGAATTCGCTGAGCGCCTGCGACACTCCCGATCGTTCATGCGTCGACGGGTTGAAGATCGGCTCGCCAAACATCGCATGCGCGATCGCAACACCGAGGAGGGCGCCAACGATCTGCGTGAGCACATACCCAGCGGCTTCGATCCTGGTGATCTGTCGTTCGATGAGCGCCATCAGCGTGACGGCAGGATTGAAATGCGCACCGGACACCGGACCGAAGGTCAGGATCAATGCGACGAGCGCAGCACCGGTCGCCGCAGAGTTCGCGAGCAGCGCGACCGCGACATTTCCTCCAGCGAGGCGCTCACCCATGATTCCCGAGCCGACCACCGCGGCGAGAAGAAAGGTAGTGCCCAGGAACTCCGCGACGAGTCGACGTACCACGCTAAGCCGACTCCCCGCTTCGCACGCTACCGATTGCGTCGAGGCGCTCTTGCAGCTGCAACCGGTCAAGCGACCGGATGGGAAGGCTGATGAAGATCTTGATTCGCGCCTCGAGTTCCCGACATGCCTTTCGAAACGCGCGGCTCTTTGCGGTATCACTACCCTCGACGGCAGCCGGATCCTGGATGCCCCAATGCGCCGTCATGGGTTGTCCGGGCCAAACGGGACACATCTCACTCGCCGCGTTGTCGCAAACCGTAAACACGAAATCGAATTTGGGTGCACCCGGACGTGCGAACTCGTCCCAGCTCTTGCTGCGCAGACCCTCTGTGGGTAGTCGCATCTGGCGCAGCAGTTCAAGAGCCAGTGGATGTACCGCGCCTTTCGGTTGGCTTCCTGCACTGAAGCCGCGGAACTGTCCGCGGCCCCAGTGATTGATCAGCTGCTCCGCGAGGATGCTGCGCGCTGAGTTTCCGGTGCAGAGAAATAGCACGTTGAATTGTCGGGTGCTCATGACATCGACCCTATGCCTCGCAGCAGTTCTGGGTGAGGTCGCTCACGAGTGCGCTACGCCGGCCAACACCGCGGCCAGCGACTTGTGAAAATGCACGATCGCTTTTTCGTAATAGCCGTACGTGAAGTGCTCGTTGGCGCCGCTCGACATGCCGTTCTGGATGCCGCGCAGCATCGCGGCGTCTTCCTTGCCGCCGGTGTCGCTGACGAATCCGGCGTCGCGCTTCGCCTTGGCATCCGCGTCCGCGGCGGCGCCTTCACCGGCCCCTTCACCGGAATTGGTGAGGCGATACGTGTGAAATCGCGTGTGGCTCGGCGTCACCGGTTCGAGCACCGACATCGTCGTGTGGTTCGACAGCACCGCAAGAATCACATTCGGGAACAGGTGGTAGACGTACGTAACCATGCCGGCGATTTTGCGTTGCGCCGGTGGCAAGTTCCGCAGCTTTTCGATGCGCCGGAACGGAAACGTCACGCGCGCGTTGCGGCCGAAGGTTTCGATCAGCGTCAGATTGTCGAAACCATACGGATAAAACGTCGTCTTGTGGGTCGGTTTGATGTGATAACCCTCGAGATTGCCCTCCATGAACACCTTCCAGTTCACGTCAGACGCGGATTCGTTCGTCGCGAAAATGCGCTGATCGGGGGCGATCAGGTTCGGCAATCCATCGAGCGCACCGGTGCCGATCGGGTCCTCGATCTGAGTGACGAAGACGAGCCCGCTCTTTTCCTCGGCGTGGACCGGCACCAGGCCGTGCGTTGCCTTGTCGACGTCGGGAAAGCCGCCGTCGTGCGGGATGTGCCGGAGCCCGCCGTCGAGGCCATACGTCCACCCGTGGTAGCCGCAGATGAAAGCTCTGGCGCAGCCGCTGCCGTCGGCGAGGCGCATGCCGCGGTGGCGGCACGCGTTGCGGAATGCCCGCACCACGCCGTCGTCGCCGCGCACGACGACGATCGGGATCCCGGCGGCATTGCGCGCGA
>CAYUMA010000897.1:0-5419 GCA_964445675.1 uncultured Pseudomonadales bacterium
GCGAACCTGGCGCCGTTTTCGTATTTCAATGCGTTCTCGTCCGACCCACCGATAGTCGCGTTTGCGCCGAACGCACACTCGACGCACCACGGCGACAAAGACACGCTGCGCAACGTGCGCGAGGTGCCCGAATTCACTGCAAGCATCGTGTCCGCCGACCTCGCACGGCCGATGAACGAAACGTCGCGCGTACTGCCGTATGGCGAGAGCGAACTCGACGCCGCCGGACTCACCGCGGTTGCATCGCGCAACGTGCGCCCGCCGCGCGTCGGCGAAGCGCGGGCCGCGCTCGAATGCCGCGTATTCGACGTGATCGAGTTGCCCGCCGGGCGCGACGGGCGCGCGAGCCATCTCGTGCTCGGCGAAGTGATCGGTGTGTACATCGACGACGCATTGATCCTTGCCAACGGTCGCGTCGATACGCTCGCGCTCGCGCACGTCGCCCGCCTCGGCTACAGCGACTACACGAACGTCACGTCGATCTACGACATGCGCCGGCCGGACTGAGCAGTGTGACCAAAGCCCGGTTCGAAACCGACCCGCTGAAGAGCTACGGCTATCAAACGCGCGCGACCCACCGCGCATTCGATCGCACGCTGCAGCGACACATCGGCAAACACGCCCTGTCGAACGGTTTCTGGTATCTGCTGCGCGTGTTGTGGGAACGCGAAGGTATGTCGCAACGCGAACTGGCCGACGAAGCCAATCTCACCGAATCATCGACGGTGCTGATGCTCGATTCGATGGTTCATGCGGGACTCATCCGCAAACGCCGCGACACGAACGACCGGCGCCGCATCCAGGTCTTCCTGACGGCCAAGGCGCGGCGCATGAAGCCGAAACTGCTGCACTACGCGGCGGGCGTGAACGCGATCGCGACGCGGGGGATATCTGCGCGGGATCTCGCGACGTTCTTGCGCGTCGCGATACGCATGCGCGAAAACCTCAGCGCTCGCCAACGGGGCCCGAACTTGTCTGGCGCGTTGTCATGACGTATCTTGACTCGGCCTGACATCTGGAACTACAGCCATGCCGACCGTCAAGATCAGTTCGAAAGTCGACCCACGGGCGTGGGATGAGTTGCGGGAATTGGCCAGTGAATCCAATCAGAGCATCTCCGGTGTGCTGAACGAGGCAATCATGGAATACGTGCAACGGCGTAGGGTCCGACCTGTGGTTTTAGATGCGCTAGAGACCTCGATCGCGAAGAATCGGCGCCTGGGCGAATTGCTTGCCCAATAGGCCGCCAATCTTCCTGACACTTGATGAGGTGCTCGCGATTCACGAACGCCTATTGGAAGCTTTCGGCGGCCCAAAAGGCGTGCGCGATCTGGGCCTTTTGGAGAGCGCGCTGTATCGCCCTCGTAGCGGCTACTACGAGGACCTGCCCTCCATGGCAGCGGCATTGTTCGAGTCGCTACTCATGAACCATCCGTTTCTGGATGGGAACAAGCGCGTTGCATTCTTCGCAACCGATGTCTTCCTGCGCATCAATGGATATCGCCTGGAAGTGAAGCCGGACACCGCGCATGCACATCTGATCGGGCTGCTCGAACGAAACGCAGCGGACAAGAAAGCCCTGGAAAAATGGCTGCGCAGACATTTGAAGTCCGGTCCGCGAATCCGCTAATCGTGTGTGGGCAGTCTAAATTTCCGACACCGCCGGCAGCTTGGCACGCGCCAATTTCCAGCGCGGGTCGTTGGTCAGGGTTGTTGGCCACACGCCCGCAAACGACACAGCCACCTCATGTATCCAGCGCACGACCGGTTCGAAGCGCGCAGCGAGCGCTCGATCGATCCAGCGGAACGCGGCATCGACGTCGCCGAGCGCCACATAACCTTCGATCAAGTTCAGCGGATTGACTCGCCGCGCAGCGCCGGCGGCTTCCAGCTGCTGCAAGATGGCGCGGGCACGATCCGCGCGATCAGTGCTGGCCAACGCCGCAGGAAAAAATTCCGGATGGCTCGATCCGCACAGCGTCCAGGCCTGATCAACGAGTTGTGCAGCACGATCAGTCTCGCCCAGCGCCATGCAGGCGCGCGCGCATTCGATCAGCAGTTGACCCCTGCCGTATTCGCCGGGTGATAGGTCGAGAGCACTCTCGATGCCTTTTGCGGCAGCAGCAGGTTGCCCACGGGCTCTCAACGTTTGGGCGAGGAGGATCGGGATGCTTGGGGTTGCGCCTCCTCCTGCATCTACAGAACGCCGGAACGACGCGAGTGCTTCGTCCGGACGCTCGCGATGCAGAAATAACTGCCCTTGCGCAACAAGCGCCCTGATCCCATTCGGATTGCCACTCAATGCCTGACGGGCGTATTGGTCCGCGTTGACGTAGTCGAGCTGTAACAGATAGTAGCGAGCCCTCAGCGTAGCCACGTGCGCACGATCGTAGCCCTGCGAATACAGATCGGCATCCGAGCCCAGCAGCGCATTCAACCGCATCAAGAGCTCGTCGATCGGCGCGACAGTCTCGGCGGGCTCCATCGACTCTTGCATCAGTTCCAGGTAGCCGGAGATGAGGTACTCATACGTAAAGAGGAATCCGGGTTCGAGTTCGAGGGCTCGCTCGAGGTTCGCGACGATCGCAGCCCGATCGACATCAGAACCCCACTGCCCGCTCCGATGGCCGCGAAGTCCTCGGTGGTAATAGTCATACGCGGCCGCGTCGGAAAACCAGGCCCGGGTCCTCTGACTCCAGGAATCGAAGGAGATGGACTCCGTGACGTATCGCGCGGCATGGCGGGCGACCTCGGCCTGCGCCCGCAGCGCGTCCGCCAGGGACTGGTCGTAGGTATACGACCACACTTCTTCATTGTCCTTCGCGCGAATGAGCTGCAGCGCAATCCGGATCTGCTCGCCGGCGGATCGCACGCTACCCTCTACCAGATAATCGACTCCAAGCGACTGGCCGATCGACGCCAGGTCTTCGGAGGTGTTGCGGTAGCGCTGCGTGGACCGTGCGGAGGCGACTTTCAGTCTCTCGACGTTGGCCATCCACCGCCGCAGCGTCGCGAGCCGGGGTCCGGACAACTCGGTGACGAGTTCATCGACCAGTCCCTCGGCGAACGTCGCGATCGTGGGTTCGTTGCCCAAGCTGCGAAACGGCAGCACCGCGACGGACGCGCGCACGGGGCTGGCGGTTGGGGAAAGAATGGTGTGCATGCGCTCGGGCGCCGGTGCAGCGGTCACATGCCGGCTGATTGCGCTCATCAACTTATCTTCAAACTGATCCGCGCTCAGCTCGTGCTTCAGGATCGACTGATGGCCGCCCAGTCGCAGCCGCATTCCCGGTGGTAGATCGACCGCTCCGTCCTGGATCACGAGCAGCGGCCGCTCTTCGTCGAGCGCGAAGTTGACTTCATCCTGACAATGCTTCGACTTGACCGACTGGGGGGTGCAGAAGAACAACACCAGTGCAGCCTTGGTCAGCGCGCGCGCCAGCTCGTCAGACCAGCGCGTCCCCGGCGAGATGCCTTCGTCGTACCACATTCGAACGCCGCCTTCGTGCAGGCGTCGCATCTGCGGATAAACGCCATCCGCATCGTCGTGTGCATAACACACGAAGACGAACGGCTCGTCTCCCTGGTAGGCCGAAAAGGGTTTTTCCATCAAGCCCCGCTTTGCACGGATCGATCATAATTCCGATCGACCAACGCTTTCTTGAACTGGACATTGTGCCTCGGTATCAGTCGAGTCAACGTACGACAGATCGCTGACGAGCGGCACAGTCGCAGCCGGGGTGATGTACCGGAGGCGCGTTCCGCAGGTGCATGGCTCGATGCGCCGTTGCGGAACACGATCCGGTGGCTGGATTACAGCTGGTTGGTGATGTCCGCGAAGATCCGCGTTGCGACCGGTTCGGAGTATGGCCACTCGGGATCGGCAGACGCGCGCTTCTGAATGTCGGCGAAGCCTTTCGCTTGGCCTGCCGCGCGTTCCTTCGCCCACGCATCGATGTCCGCATAAGCCCACACGAGATACAGCATGCCGGCGTCGCCGGCCACCACCTCGAGGACGCCCGCAGTAGAGAGTCCCGCTGCCTTGCGGACCTCACGTGCCTGCTTGATGAACTCGAGTTGCTTCGCGCGCTTGCCGGGAAGCAGACGCAGCGAGGTGACCTGGATGATCTGCGCACTCTGCGGTATGCCGCTCCCGCCGTCGACTTCGCTCGTGATGTCGTTGGCGAGACGCGTCTCGACAACATCGGCGACGTCGCCCATAGCACCCCGCGCAAGGAACGCCTGATAGGCGGCATCGGCATTGACCGCCTTCGTCCGCTTCGCAAAATCCGCCCAATCCTCGGAGCGCGTCGAACTGATCACCGTCCCGGGGTGTCCCCCGGCCTGCAGCTGCAGCACCCGCAGCGGAGCGCCGTGTTTGTCGACGATGCTTTTGACTTCCCGCATCAACGCGCCCCACTGCTGGCGCTTGCCTGGCCGAACTCGAGCCTCTAACGATCTCAAAATGGGCATGGCTACCTCCTGATAGCGTCCAATACGGGGGACGAACGATACACAGCTGAACGCGTCCCTGTGGCAGCACGGCGATGACCGACCCGAGCGTTCCCGCTCCGGTGCCGGCCGGGTTCCCTCTTAGACCCGGCAGGTGGGGGGCGAACTATAGGCACCTGCGGCGATCGCACGCAAGGCGGCGTCACTTCCGTGCAACCCGCCCCACGTTCGCTCGCACGTTGCAGCGGTACCTCATCCAAGTGTTCCTGACGGCCAAAGCGAGGGGCATGAAGCCGAAACTGCTGCACTGCCCTGCGAGCGTGAACGCGAACGCGACACAGAGGATTTCCGAGCACGATCTCGCGACCAGCGCTGCGGTGACGGTGGCTACGCGACATCAACCTAGGTGGAGGCAAGTTGCGCCGGACCGTCACGCGCCAGGGATGCCGCGTCGCCAGCGCCCAGGGACTGCTCGAGCGAGTCCAGCGCAACACGCCTCTTCACCGCTATCCCCGCGCGGCCTCGAGTTCGGTCCGAATCGCGCGCAGCCCCCACCACAATATCAGCGCAGCGATTGGACACAGCACGCCGCCGGTCACCGCGAGTGATTGGCCGATCGCGTCATCACGGCCGAAGACGTAGTCGGTGATCACAGCGACCACGGTGGGTCCGATCCCGGCGCCGATCAGATTCGCGAAAAATCCATAGAGCGCCATCACCTGCGCGCGCATCTGATTCGGCGTCATCAGCTGCAACGTGCCACCCGCGAGCCCGCCCTGAATTGCGGACAGGAAGATCGCAATCGATAGAACGGGTAGCGCGAACCGGACGTCGGTAATGAAGCCGAGCGCGACGACGAACGGCACCATCACGATCATGCTGGCCAGAATGATGCGCACGAACGCATCCGCACGACCACGCGCACTCCACGCGTCCGCGATCCAGCCGGCCGTGAGGAGCCCGAGCG